>CAZNOE010000923.1:0-2762 GCA_964574525.1 uncultured Bifidobacteriaceae bacterium | reverse complement strand
TCGACCGAGTGCCGTATGATGTCGAACGTGTTGTCGAGCGATCCGAACCGCGGGCCGGCGGAGTTGAAGTAAAACCATTCCAGCATGAGCACGAAGAACAAAATCGTTTCGTGCCGGAGCAAAAGTTTTCTGAAACCGTGTTTGTCCGAGTTCATCGGTGTCCGGGATTTTTTCTACTACGCAACCCATCCGCCACGACAGCCAACAGAATAATCGCGCCTTGAACGGCTCTTTCCCAATACGCCTCGACGTGCAAATGCGTAAGTGCCGGGCTGACGCACGCCAGCAGCAGAAGACCGACGAACACGCCCCAAAGATTGCCACGTCCGCCAGAGATCGCCACGCCACCGACCACCACCGCGGCAATCGTTTTCAATTCCAGTCCTGTGCCAGACTTGGGATCAACCTGTGGCGATTGCGCTACGTTCATCATTGCGGCGAGACCGGTGAGCGCGCCCATGAAAACGAAAACGCAAAACGTGGTGAGCTGCGGACGAATGCCCGCCAGCCGGGCAGCTTCGGCATCAGAGCCCACGGCGTAAACAAATCGTCCTGCCGAAAGATTCCTCATCGCCAGCGCCAGCAACAGGAGCAGCATAAGTGCAATGACGATGAGCGTCCATTGACCAGCGGATTGGCTGAGGCCAAACCATTGCACGCCGTCAGGCAGATTCACGAACTCGCCTTGCCGCAGCCAATCGAGTCCCTTCCGCAACGTCACCATCGTGGCGAGCGTGACGACGATCGAGGGCAGACGCAGTCCCGCGACGAGCACGCCGTTGAACCCGCCCATCAGCGCGCCGACGGCAACCGATGCGGGCAACACGAGCGCGAGCGGCCACTTCATCGCCGCGAGCAAGCCGGCGCAAACGCTGCACACGGCGAATTGCGAACCGACGGAAATATCAATCTGGCGGCAGATGATGACAAGCGCCATGCCGCACGCGATGACAAGCGTCGGTGCTTCGCGCGTGAGCAGCGACAGGAGCGGTTGCGGTTGGAAGAATCTCGGCGCCGCGACGGCGAGGAACAGCAGCAGCACGCCCAGCGCGAGCGCGACGGAAAGTTCGCGGAAGTGGCGTTTCATTGGGCGAATCCCTTTTCCGTCTGACCCAGCGCCGCCGCCATCACGTCATGCGCGTCGGCTTTGCCGGGAAGGATCGCCGTGATGGTGCCGCCACGCATCACGACGATGCGGTCGCTCATGCCGAGAATTTCCGGCAGGTCGCTGGAGATCATCAGCACGGCCAATCCCTGCTTCGCGAGGCGGCGGATGATTTTGTGGATCTCGCTTTTTGCGCCGACGTCCACGCCTTGCGTCGGTTCGTCGAGAATGAGGAGTTTCGGTTTGGTCGCGAGCCAGCGGGCAAGCGAGACTTTTTGCTGGTTGCCGCCGCTCAATGAACCGCCCGGTGCGTCCGGGCCGGAGGTTCGCACGTCGAGTTCGCGGATGAACTCGAGCGCAAGCTGGCGTTCCGCGCCGAAGCGAAGCCACGCGCCGGGAAAAATGCGGCGGTGAATGGCCATCGTCACATTGGCGGCGATGGGCATTTCGAGAATCACGCCGTGTCGCCGCCGATCTTCGGGCACGTAGGCGATGCCGTACGCGACGGCTTCCTGCGGCGAATTGATGGTGATGCAGTTGCCGTTGAGAAGAATTTCGCCGGCGTCGGCGGGCGTGATGCCGAACAGGACGCGGGCCAGTTCCGTGCGGCCCGCGCCCACGAGTCCCGCGAGTCCGACCACTTCGCCCGCACGCAGGTCGAGACTGACATTTCGGACACCGCTGGCAGCGCAGCCGAGGTCCTTCAGCGAAAGAACAATTTCGCCGGGCGCGCTCTCGGCCGGCGGATAGATCGAGGAGACTTCGCGGCCGACCATCATTTTGATGAGTTCCCCTTCACTCAACGCAGGAGACGACGTAAGGAGGCTCTGACTTTCGCTGATGTTACCTCGACTCCTCCTTACGTCATGAGTGCCGACGCTTTCGCCGTCGCGCAGAACCGTCACACGATCGGCGAGTTGAAAAATTTCATCCAGCCGGTGCGAAATATAGATGACGCCGACGCCACTCTGGCGCATGTCGCGCACGACGGCGAAGAGGAGATGTTGCTCCTTCTGTGTGAGCGAGGCCGTCGGTTCGTCCATGATGACGATGCGCGCGCCGGCACCGAGTGCGCAGGCGATTTCGACGAGTTGCTGCCCGGGCATCGAGAGCGAACAAACTTCGGCCTCGGGTAAAATGGCGGCACCGATGCGGTGGAGCAACTTCTCCGCACGCGTCCGGCGTTCGGCCCAGTTGACCTTGCGCGCGGCGGAGGCGGGTTCCAGCCGCAGCCCGATGTTTTCGGCGACGGTAAGATCAGGAAACAGCGCGGGCTGCTGGTAAATGCAGGCGATGCCGAGTTTGTGCGCGGCGGCGGGCGTGAGATGGCGGACGGATTGCCCGGCAATTTCAATCGTGCCACTGTCCGGTTGGTGCGCGCCGGTGATGACTTTGATGAGCGTGGATTTGCCCGCGCCATTTTCCCCGAGCAACGCATGGACTTCGCCCGCCTGCAGCTCGAAGGAAACGCCCTTCAACGCGCGCACGGCGCCGAAGGATTTGGCCACGGCTGTGAGTTGAAGCAGGACACCGTTCATGGGCGCGGGGCGGACGGCGAATTTGAAATCTGAAATCTCAAATCGAACTGGAATGGGGTGGCCGACGGGACTCGAACCCGCAACAACAAGCTCCACAAGCTTGGACTCTACCATTGAGC
>CAZNOE010000922.1:0-2763 GCA_964574525.1 uncultured Bifidobacteriaceae bacterium | reverse complement strand
GCAGTCGGCGCTGTCTCGGTGCGGAGGCGTTGCGCCGACACGCCCTGTGTGATCAAGTAGCTCTGCGCGGCCTCCGCGCGGCTGGCCGCCAAAGCGCGATTCGCGTCAGGATCACCTTCCGCGCGGGCGTGTCCGATCACTCGCACGTAAAAGCGCGGGAATGTTTTCAACCGGCGCGCCAGGTCCTGCAATTCCCGTTCGCTGTCCAGATTCAAGTTGGCCGCAGCTCGCGCGAAGGAAATCGGCGCAACGCGGAGTTCGCCCACAGGCCGGAGCTTGTTCCATTCTTCCGGTGGCAACGCTGGCAGTTCTTTTTGTTGGCGCACGGTCTCCGCGTTGGCCGTAGCACTGACGCCGGAAATCACGTTCAATCCTTGCCCGGGATGAAATCGTGCAGCTCGCAGCTCGGAGAGAACCCGGTCGTAAAACAACGTTGTGTGCTTGCCGCCCAGGGGATCGCTGGCGATGGCTTTGGTCTTCAGCAACACGTCCATGATATTGCCGATCATGTCCTCCATCGTCGGCAGACCGCCTTGCTCCACGCCACTAACCACGCCGAAGTGCGCATAATTCTCCAGCGTATTTTTCCATTGGATGCCTTCGACAATCCGTTTCGATTGCGCGGCATCGAGCGATTCAGCGCCAGTTTGGCGGGCATCCTCCGCGACGAGTTTCCCCATGCCGTCCGGTTCGGAAGCGTAGCGATACGCAGCGCGCGCGTAGGCCTCGACCACTCCCCGCACCAGTTCCGGTTTGTCCCGCAGGAACTCGCGCTGCGCGACAAGCACGTCCACGATGTAGCCTTTCAGTTTCCCGCTATCGAGCAGCACGCGCGCTCCCGGCTGTTGCAGCGCGCGCGAGACGTAAGGCTCCCAAAGTACATACGCTTTCTTCTCCGCGGGATTGGCGGCGCGGAACTGACGATACACCTCGCCTGCCCCGTCGGCTGAGATCATCCAATTCTCCTGCAACCGGGGCAGGCTGAAATGTGCGAGCACGACGCGGGCAAGGAATTCACTCGGCGAATTGGGCGTGAGCACAATCCTGGCAGCGGGATCATTCAAATCCTGGACGCTGCCCAACGCTTTTTCGTACGCCAGGAGCGCATCGCCGCCCTGCGTTTCGTCAATCACCAACACGATGGTGGCCGGAAAGTCACCCGCTTTCGCCCCCGCCACGATCAGCGAGTCAATCGTGAACGCGGCCAATTGCACTCGGCCGCCGCGGAGCGCCTCGAGTCGCGCCGTGTAATCCGCCTTGTCATCGGTCACGTTGACCTTGATTCCGCGGTCCCGCAGTTCCTGCTTGAACGCATCCGAACGGAGCACGCAATAGCCCGAGAAGGAATCAGCCGCGAGGACGACCTCGTTGCGATAGTGGCTGGCAGAGCCGGTGGCGTCCTTGAGTTTTTTTGCGAGCTGCGGATGGACCCAGAATTTGTAGGCAACTCCCAGCAGCGCGAGAATGATGCACCAGATAACCGCCGCGATCAGACAGCCTTTGGCGCGTCCATCCTTCATCGTGTAATTCCCCAGCGCGTCGAAGCCGCGGCCAAAGTAGCGCAGACTTCCAAACCTGCTGTATCGCGGATTTCCAAATCCGCGCGCTGCCCGACATTCCAAGCTCCGCCGATTTGGAAATCGGCGATACAGCAGGTTTGGAAACCTGCGCTGCGGCGCAATCGCTCATTCATCTTCGGGATTTTTTTATGGCGCGGATGATCAGCGCCAGAATTATCAAACCGAAAACTCCGAAGCAGGCAAGGCCACCCAGAACGGGTACCAACGCGAAGGTCCTTGAGTTCGTGCGCACGACAGCGGGTGATGATTGCGGCGGCGGTGGGGAGGCGCTTGGCTTGCTTGACGGTGGGGCGACGGCAGCCTGGCTCGGGCGCGCTCGTTCACCGATGGGATGATTCCCCGACGATGAGAGCGCCTGGATCATTGCCTGCGCGACCGCTGCGGGAATGGGTTTTAGTTCGGCGAACGCCTCGGCGCTGGACACGTCGTTGCCGCTGCCACCGATCTCGCCGAAGACTTCCGCGACTGCCCGCTGGAGCGACGCTGGATCATTGGCGGACCGGTACGAATGCACGCGCGTGGCGAGGGTATGGCGTTGGTTCATCGCCACGCCAATCACGTCCACCTTGATTCCGCGCGCGATCACTTCGGGAGTATAGCGCTCGACCAGCTCTTTGTCCCCGGCCTCGCCATCGGTAACCACCAGCAGCCGGAATGTGCCGTAGCCAAACTGCTTCGCCCGCTCCTGAAGCAGGCGGTCTGTGCCTTTTTTCAAGTAAGCGCCCAGCGGTGTGCCACCGCCGGGTTGTGGGCGGTCAATCGCCTGCATCAATTTCGCGTCATCGCGCGGGCCGAGCGGATAAATCCAATCCGTTTCAACTCCCTTGGCGCTGAAGACCAGCAGGCCGATGTGGGTGTTCTCCGGCACGGATTTCAACACTTGTTTCAAAGCGGTTTTTGCCGCCGTCATCTTGTCCATGCTCGATCCGGGCAATGGCTTGGCCATGGAACCCGAGCCATCGAGGACGATAACGACGTTGTCCACGGCCTCTTGCGCGGAAGCTTGAGTGAACACCAACAAACTCAGAACAAGACTGCTCAAGGTTTTCACAGAGCTCGGCGTTTTCATATTTGTGCGTGTCCGGCGATGCAGCCCGCAAACAGAATGGTAATACGCCCGCCCTCACCCCAGCCCCACCGCCATTGAAAGAAGATGACCATGTGATGTTTTTGAATGTACAAA
>CAZNOE010000921.1:0-2763 GCA_964574525.1 uncultured Bifidobacteriaceae bacterium | reverse complement strand
CCTCCAATCCCTCATCATTCCTGCCAGTTAATCGGAAAGCCGTGAATAGTGACGAATTATCTTACTGTACGGATCGTAACGCAGACCCTTGCCCAGCGAACGCAATGTCACCTCTTGCTGGGTCAACCGGAACAGGCTTTGCGCGAATTGACACTGATGCACAACCTGCGTCGCCTGCTGGAAAGCAAGCCACACTCCCGGCCCATGACTCTGGTGGCGGCGATGATCAATGTTGCCGTCACCGGGCGTTACGTGGACGCCGTCACCGTCGGAATCCGATTGCGTGTGTGGCGCGAACCGGAACTTGCCGCAATCCAGGAACAGCTCAAAGAAATCAACCTGCCTCCAATTGTGGCGGCGGGCCTTGAATACGAACGGGCGGCCATTTGCCACCTGTTTGAAACCGGCTCACCTGCCGAAGTCGAAAGAATGTTCGTCTATCCCGAGAATCCCAAAACGAACCTGTGGCAAAGGATCAAAAGCCCGATCCATCAGTTGTTCACGTTTGCACCGCGCAGTTGGATATTTCAAAACATGACGGCAGTCGTCGGGCTGTGGCAGAAGATGATTGATATGTTTGACCGACCGAGTGACGTCATTCTTCCGCGCAAGCATGACGAGTTTGCTCGTGAGCTTGGCGAAATGGTCGCGCACCCTTCACCCCGCACTTTTTTGGCTGCCATGGCCGCACCCAATTTTCTCAGGGGTGTGCAGGCCACCGCGCGTAACCAAACGCTGGCAAACGAAGCGCTCATCGTTTGCGCGTTGGAACGCCATCGCCTGGCCCACGGCAAGTATCCTGAAACCCTCGATGCGCTCGTGCCTCGGTTCGCCGAAAAGTTGCCGCCGGACGTCATCGGCGGCCAGCGGCTCAAATATCGCCGCTCAGATGACGGCCAGTTCGTGCTCTACTCCGTTGGCTGGAACGAAACGGACGACGGTGGGATTGTCGTCTTGAAGGCAAACTCCGGCAACTCTGGCATTGAAGAACGCGACTGGGTCTGGCGATCTTCCGCAAACTGACCTCGCTTCTTAATCGTGATCTTAATCTCCGTAAGATTAGGAGAAAGATTACGATCAAGATTAGGAACGAAAAAAACGAAACTCCATTGAACCTTTCCTCGCTTCCGCCATTCCACTGATTGTAAATGCTGGTAGTGGCTGAACGCGAACATCTGCCCGTGCGGCAAGCCAGGGCCGGTGAACCGGCGGCTTGGTACTCTCTTCAAGCGCTACCAACTACCGCCCGGCAAGAATTTGTTCGACGAAAAGGAGGGCGACTGGGTGTGGCGGTTCCGGTGAAGTAAGCGACTGAAGCCGGATGTCAGTGTTCGGGAGTCGTCAAAGGCCGCTCTCAGCTTTTTCAAACTCGCCAATCGTCTTGCGCAACAACTTTGAGAGGCGGTGCTTGGCCAGATAAACCCGCGCGACGTTCGTGCCGAGCAAGCACGCCACTTCGGTCACCGGCATCCGGCGCAAGACATAAAGGTCGAACATCTGGAATTGATCCGGGCTGACGCGCGGCTTCAGTCGCTCGATCGCTCGTGCCAGCATGGCCTTTTCCCATTCCTCATTCCAAACGGCCTCCAACTCCGGCGCCTTGCCTCCGGTCAGTTCATCGAGCGTGGCCAATGCGGTGGCATCGTCGAGCGACTCGATCGGTTGCGCGCCGGGCACGCGTTTGCGAAGCTGGTCAATGATCCGCCACCGCGTCAGCCGCAGCATCCAGGTCTTGAACGAGCAGACCTTGGGATCGTAGCGGAATTCCGGCAAATGCCTCGCCACCGAGATGACCGTTTCCTGCACCACCTCTTGCGCCTCGGTCTCGGTGAGACCCGCCTTGAGCGCGACGCCTTGGATGAGCCGCCAGTAGGTGTCGAAGAACCGTTGCCAACTCGGCTGGTCCTCCACGTCGCGGAGCCGGTCGAGCAGACTTGCGCGCGTGGCGATGGAAGCATCGGCAGTGGCAGGATTCCGAGTTGAAAGCTGGCCCCGGTCGTCAGAAAAGTCGGACGACGGAACCGGGACTGCTGATTCTGTTCCCACACTCGTACAAACGGCGGCTCAAGCCGTTTCTTTCAACTGCTTGGCAATCGCGCCTTCACCGCAGCAAGCAGCGACTCCACATCCTTCAACTGCTGGCGCAACGCCGGCCAGTCTGGATCATCGAGGTCGAAGCCAGGGTAACGCGTAACAAAGTACGCTTCCGACAGCACATCGACGAGCGGTTCGATTTGTTGAAGCAGATCGGAGTTGCGGACGGTTAACTCGTCAAGCAGGCGGTCCAAATCGTGAGTTTTCTCGAGTGGCCATCCCAGCCGTAGAAGCTCCGCTTTGAGGATTTTCTCCAGAACCTCCGCCAGCTTCCCCTGGCAGCCGTGGAAGCCGACTTCCGCCGCAACGACCACGCGGAGACCCGCCATGTCAGATTCGCAAATCCATAGCCAATCTCGCGGATCGTTTGCGTCCGTTCTACGCGGCAAGCGGCACTCCTTCCTGGAGGACAGTCGCAAAGAAAAAATCGGCCCCGGCTTTCTTTTCGGCCAGCCGTTGCGGTGTTATGGGAACCAGAGTGAAAGCGGGTTTGGGTCGAATCGGCCGGATTGCCCGCCGAAACTGTTGCGCCGCTTTCAACTGCCCGGCGGCTCCCTCGGCCACCAGGCACAAGTCCACGTCGCTGTCTGGCCGGGCCTCGCCGCGCGCGTGCGAGCCGAAGAGATACACCGCCGTCAGCGGGAGCACGCGATCCATGGCCTCCAGGCA
>CAZNOE010000920.1:0-2764 GCA_964574525.1 uncultured Bifidobacteriaceae bacterium | reverse complement strand
CCACGCGAGTACCTGTCGGAACAACTCGTCCAACGCAGCATCGGAGCGCAATTTTGCGCCGGGTTTTTTGAAGTCCACCATGACGTTCGTGTGGATATTGCCGTCGCCGGCATGACCGAAACAGGCGAGTTGGAGTCCGTGCTTTTTTTGCAATCGCGCCGCGAAGGCGAAAAGGTCTTCCAGCCGGCTGCGCGGCACGACGATGTCCTGGTTTAACTTGGTCAGGCCGGTGTCGCGCAGGGCGTAGGAAAATTCGCGACGAATCTTCCAGATGGCTTCGCATTGTTTGGCGCCGGCACCCAGTTCAACAAATAGGGGTCTTTGCGCCCGAAGAATTCGTTGCAGGGTTCGAACTTCCGAACGCACGGAACCAGCCTGTCCGTCCAGTTCGATAATGAGGTGCGCCCGGCAGCCACGGAGCCGCTCGCTTCGGGTGCGTTGGTAGGCGGCGGCGAGAGTGAATGCATCGGCAAGTTCCAGCGCAGCGGGCAGAAATCCCGCGCCGAGAATCGCGTGCAGCGTCCGAACGGCGGCGCGCATTGATGCGAAGCCGGTCGCCAGGCAGGCGCGATACGGAGGCAGCGGCAGAAGTTTCAACGTCGCTTCCGTCACCACGCCGAGCAACCCTTCCGAGCCAACAAACAAACGATGCAGATCGAAGCCGGTCTTGTTTTTGTGCGTGCGCCCGCCGAGCCGCAACACCGTCCCATCGGCGAGCACGACCTCAAGGCCGAGCACGTAGTCGCGGGTGACGCCGTATTTCAGACAGCGCGGTCCGCCGGCGTTGGTGGCAATGTTGCCGCCGATGAAGCTTTCCGCGCGGCTGGCGGGATCGGGCGGATAGAACAACCGGCGCTTTTCGACGGCGTCCTGGAGTGTGGCCGTGATGACACCCGCCTCGACGACCGCGACGAAATCACCCGCGTTGATTTCCTTGATGCGATTCATGCGTTCGAGCGAGAGAACAATGCCACCCCGCAACGGCACGCAACCGCCCACGTAGCCATAACCCGCGCCGCGCGGCGTCACGGGAATGCCGTGACGATTGGCGAAACGCAAAATGGCCGAAACGGATTTCGTGCGGCGCGGCAAGGCAACGGCATCCGGCAAGTGCGTGGCAAACCATTTGTCGCCGGCGTATCGAGCGAGAACCTGCGGGTCGAGGCTGATTTCCCCGGGCAGACTTTTTTTGAGTTTGGCGAGCAGCTCGGCGCGGGAAGCACTCATTCAGCGGCGGGTGGCGGAGAGTTAAGAAATTCTTTAGCTTCGTCAGCCTCGGTGTCGGGCACTTGCACGAGAATTCCACCGGCGGCCAGCGCGTAGCCGTCCATGCTGAGCGCGGACAATTCGTGTGTGACCACGGCGTGGAAGTTCGCCGCGTCGAGGCAGGAACGGATCAATTGTGCTTCCGCCGGGTTGAACGCTGTGAAGACGGTGACCAGTTGCATGATTTATCGTGCCTCCGCCGGGTCACAATTTCAAGCCGTGACCGATTGATGCAGGTCGGCAAAGATGATGACCCCTGCGCCGGTCTGCAACGAGTTTTGCACCTGCGCCTGCACCTGCTGTCCGACGTGCGACTGCGCATTGCTGATGACGACCATTGTGCCGTCCGGCAGGTAACCGATGCCCTGGCCTTTATCCTTGCCCTCACGCACGACCCGCAACGTGAGCAGTTCGCCCGGCAGCAGGGTGGACTTCAGCGACTTGGCCAGCTCGTGCATGTTAACGAAATTGATGCTTTGCAGTTCGGCGAGCTTGCTGAGGTTGTAATCGTTCGTGAACAGCTTCGCGCCGAGGTTGCGCGCGAGGTGAATCAGCTTCGTGTCCACTTCCTTCTCCTCGGGGAAATCGCCGTCGTGGATTTTCACCTCATTGCGCGGGTTGCGCTGAATGCGGTTGAGCATTTCGAGGCCGCGCCGGCCCCGCGCGCGTTTGATGGCATCGTTGGAATCCGCGACCTGCTGGAGTTCCTTGAGCACAAACCGCGGCACGACGATGATACCTTCGAGAAAATTCGCCTCGATCAAATCAGCGATGCGGCCGTCAATGATCGCGCTGGTATCGAGGAGCAGGAGGTTGTCCGGCTTGTTGCGTGGCGAAAAGCGGACATACGGGATGATGAGCGAAAAATCCTCCTTGTTGCTGCGCATGGCCAGCACGATGCCGATGTAACTGAACGCCAGAAATAGTCCCAACCGCACGAGTTGGCGCGTGTTTTCATCCACTTTGTCGAACAGACCAGAGCGGTCAATGAGCATGGCCACCACCGTGCCGAGCAACAACCCGAAGGTCGTGGCCGAAAACGCGCGCAACGAAAAGCCTTTGAGCATTTCATCCACGGCGATCAGCAACCCGCCAAAGCCAAACCCGATCAACAGGCCGAGAACACTGCCGTAGGCACTGCCGACGTATTCCGGCCGCACCTGGCTGACGGCGTAACCGCCCATCGTGCAGAGGCCCAAAAACAAGATGCGGATTATCCAAAGTGCCATAACTCACCGATCATGCGGAGACCTGAGGACAGCCGGCGCGGGTGCGTTCGTCCGCGGCTCTCTTGGTTTCCGTAAGATGCTCCACAGGCCAAGGCGGTTCAAATTGCTGCTCGTAATCGAGAGGTTTCGCGCCACCGCCGAGATGTTCTCCGCCATTTCTTCGTCGTGCAACACGCGGCCCGCAGGTCCCCGCCCCGCCTGCAAGTCGTGCAGCAGATTGGTCAACTGGCCCGAGGCGGTTTCAATGTTCTTGATCGCCATCGTGATCG
>CAZNOE010000919.1:0-2768 GCA_964574525.1 uncultured Bifidobacteriaceae bacterium | reverse complement strand
GCCTGCGTCGGCACGAGCGAAATGTTGCCGCCGCCGGAGGTGCGCGCGTTTTGCGCGACCGTCAGCGGATGCAAATCCACCACGCGGGTCGTCAGCTTGCGATATTCGGCTGGCGAGGGCGGCTCGTTTTTGTATTTGCCCGCGCGCTTCGGCGGGTCGTTGAACGCCCAATGTTTCACGTCGCCCTGGCCGCCCTGCATTACAGCGCAACGCACACCCGCGTCCCAGCTTTTGCGATATGGGGCCGTATCGCCCTTCGGGAAATGCAGGTTCGCGTCCGGCATCACGAGTTCCTTGCGGATGCGGCTGAAGCACATCTCGCGGTCGGCCTTCTCGAAGGAGAGCGGATGTGTCACCGGCGCTTCCTCGCCGTCGAGAAACCACTCGTCCATGCCCCAGAAATGCGCCGAGCGGATATTGAGGCCGAGTTCGTTCACAAGCCGGGCGACCAGCGGCAACTGCTCGGTCGGCCCGATCGGTCCACAGATGCCGACGGGATTGTCCGGTGTGGATTGTTTCCAGGCAGTGATGTATTCGAGCGCTTCGGCGAGGTAAAAATCTTCGAGCGTGTCATACGTCACGACCTTAAAGCCGGGCCGCGAGAGTTTGAGCATTTTCTCCGGCGTGAGGGCGGCGGCGTCGCGGATGAGGTCGTCGTCGAGCGTGGTGTAATCCCACCAGTCGGGCGAGATGGCGCTGAGTTTGCGGGGCATGATTATGATCCTTTCTCCAAACGGCGTTCGTAAGATCCATTGATCAAATAATTCTTCCCCAACGCCTCGCGCAGCGGGTCAACCTCCGTCGCACTGAAGCCGTAGTGCAAATGCCGCCGCCAGCCTTCGGCAAATTTGAACTTCCGGGAGAGCCGACCGACGGCGCGCGCCATCTCGCGGACTTTGGCGTTCATGGAATCCAAGCCCTGCGTCGCATCCAGCCACGCCTGCTGGCTCTTGTGTTCGGCCAGCGCGGCAGATTGGGTGTCCAGCACCGAGCTTGTGTTCACAAACGCGCCGGGCACGACCAAGCGTCTCAGCGGATTGCGGAGGCTGTGGGGAACGGCATGGTAAATCGTCAGGTCATAGTCAGCGACCGGGCGCGGCGGGACGGAGCGGAAGTTGGGCATGGCGTGCGCGAACGCTGCCGACACCACGAGCCGGCACGTGTTGGTGTGGTCCTCCATGTAATCCACGGGCGAGTGCGTGAGCACGACGGTTGGCTTCACTTCGCGAATGACCGCAGCCACGCGGCGCAGCAATTTGAGGTCGTAAACGATCTCCATGTCGTGGCAGAGGCTTTCGTGAAACTGCGCGCCGAGGACTTTGGCGGCGCGCTTCGCTTCCGCGCGGCGGATTTTGCGGGCCTGGCGGGCGTTGAACACCTGACTGCCGCAACTGCCGTTCGCGATGTTGAAATAATGGATTTCCCAGCCGGCCTGTTTCAACAGGAGGAGCGCCCCGGCCATGTAAAACTCGATGTCGTCCGGGTGCGCGCCGATGGCGATGGCGACGTTCTTCATTGCGGATTGCGGATTGCGGATTGCGGAAGAGAAGTTAGAAGAACGCTCGCCCTCACCCTATCCCTCTCCCCCGAGGAGAGGGCGCGGAAATCGCGCGTTCCCTGACATGCGGGAGCGGGTTCGGCACACACAGGCTCACGATATTCGAGAAGACGGCGAAGGATTCTCCCTCTCCCCGGGGGAGAGGGCCGGGGTGAGGGCGAGCGTAAATACACTCTTGCCGAGCGGATCATTTCATCTCCGACATTTTCACGGGCCGGCCGAGTTCCGCCGATTTGTCCGCGGCGAAGATTACTTCGTGGCTCTTCGCGGCATCATCAAAACTTGTCAGCGTCATGTCCTTGCCGGCGGCCAAAGCGTTGAAGAACGCTTCGAATTGTGTCGTGTACGGATGATCCGACACGTCGCCGGAATCGCACAGCTTCAGCGACAGCTCGCTCCATTTGTGCTTGTTCAACGCGAGCTTCGTTGAGTGGAATTTGTTGTCCAGCAACGTGCCTTCGCTGCCGATCAGGTGGGTATGGAAGTAATAGGGTTGCAGGCAATCAATGCTGGAAGCCACTTTGCCGATGCGGCCATCCTTGAACTTCAAGATCGTGACGCTGGTGGTCGGGTATTCGTATTTCTTGAAATCCTTGTTGGCCGAACGGGTGGCGTAACTGGAAACTTCTGCGACTTCGCCGTCCATGCAAAGCAACAGCGCGTCCAAGGCGTGGCAACCCGCGGAAAGCAGGCTGCTGCCCCCGCCGTCTTTGCGCACGTTCCAGCGAAACTGTCCGTACCACGGGCCGATGCCGTGATAGTAATCCACCTCCGCGTAATGAATCCGTCCCAGCAGACCGGAATCAATCAACGCCTTGGTGGGGACGAAATGGCCGGAGTGCCGCAACTCGAAGCAGACGCATGTCTTCACCCGCGCCTTCTTGATCGCCTGCTGCATGGCGCGCAGGTCTTTCAACGAGAGGCAGAGCGGTTTCTCGATGATGAGATGCTTGCCGGCCTTGGCGGCGCGAATGGTCTGCTCGGCGTGCTGGTTGGGATACCCGCAAATCGAGACGACGTGGATCGCCGGATTCGCGAGCATCTCGTCCAGATCGTTGTAAACTGCGATGTCGCTGCCGTACTGCCGGCTAAGTTCCGAGGCGTCGAGGGGGCGTGACGAGCAGACGGCGGTGACCTGGCCGAGCGTTGTCGCGTTGATGCCCGGGATATGAGCTGTCGCGGCCCAACCGTAGCCGATGAGACCAACGTT
>CAZNOE010000918.1:0-2775 GCA_964574525.1 uncultured Bifidobacteriaceae bacterium | reverse complement strand
TCATCCAGGATTTCGACGTTCGCTTCTTTTCTGAGCTTCGCGATGAAGTCGGGCATCTGTTTCTGAATCTCCTGCTGTTTCAGGCCTTCCTTCAACTCCTCCGTGACCTTCGCGAGCTCGACTTTTCGCGCCGGGAATTTCTCGCTGAGCTTGATGATATGATAGCCGAACTGCGTGGTGACAATTTCGCTGATCTGATTGGTGCCGAGCGAAAACGCGGCGGACTCAAATTCCGGCACCATCTGGCCGCGGGGGAATTTGTATTCGCCGCCTTTGTTCGTCGAGCCGTAATCCTCCGAGTATTGCGTGGCGAGCTTGGCGAAATCTTCGCCGGCGCGCGCGCGCTTGAGCAAATCCTCCGCCAGCTTGCGTTTGGCCGCTTTCTTGTCACTGGCCTCTTCCACCCCGGTGGCCTGGTCACGCGTGCTGAGCAGAATGTGGCTGGCCCGGACCATTTCCGGCTCCTCAAATTTCGCGGGATTTTCGTCGTAGAACTTCTTTATGTCGGCGTCGCTGATGCTGATTTTCATTTCGCGCTCAAGCACAAGTCCGACCGTGCCCTGGTCCACCCGCTTTTTTTCCCATTGCTCCCGGGTCAGCCCCTGCACGCTCAACTGCGGACCAAGCTTTTCCTCAAACTCGGCATCGGTGAGTTTTGCGTCGTCCTTGAATTTCTGAAAGGCCTTGGTGAATTGCTCCTTGCCCTTCGCCCTGTCCTCCTCCGTGGCCTTGCCCAGGAAAAGCTGCAACGCGATCAAATCATCGAGCACCTGCCGCTCGAAAGTATTCATGCGCTCGGGCGGGATGGTCTGTCCCCGCCCGGCCGCCATGGCCTTGACGCTGATGAGCGCCGTGTCGAGGTCGCTGCGCTTGAGTTCCCAGCCTTTGCCTTTGGCGATCACCGCGTCGCCGAAGAGTTCCTTGATCTTGTCCGCCGGCCTCGTATTGGTTTCGGCCGCGCCCGCGCAAGAGCAACCGGGTCGGCCGAGTACCGCCAGAACCAATGCGGCGGAAAAGAGTTTCAAAATCTGTTTAGTCATGTGTTTGTGTATTTGTTTGTTTTACAGTGTAACAACTTTCAGATTGCGAATGTCAGGGTCTTTCTGAAGCTCGGCCAGGACGGCCGCGGGCGGTTCGCTGTCAAGATTGAGCACGGTAAGCGCCTGGCCGCCGACTTCGTCGCGATGCAAACTCATGCCCGCTATGTTGACCTTATGGCGGCCCATCAGCGAGCCAATGTGACCAACCATGCCCGGCCGGTCCGTATTGTTCAACAGCAACAAAACCCCTTCGGGCACGATCTCCACCGGCTGGCCCATCAACCGCACAATCCGTGGCTGTTGTTTGCGGCCCAGCACCGTCCCGCCCGCGGCAAACCGTTGGTCACCCGCCAGGACCGCCACGTGCAGCCATTCGCTATAGTCGGTTTCCTCGTTGGACTTGATCTCCTGGACGAGCAGCCCCAGACCATTGGCCAGCGTGCGAACATTGACCTGATTGACGTCCTGCCCACCGGCGGACTTGAGGAAGCCGACCAGCAACGCGCGCGTTACCGGGTCGGTCGGCAACTCCGTCGCCTTGCCGCCGTAGGTAATGATGATGCGATCGTTGCGTTTCGGCGCAAGCTGTGCCATCACGCGGCCCAACTTCTCCGCCAGCGTCAGGAACGGTTTCACCACGGCATACGTATTCGCGTCCAGGCTCGGCAGGTTGACCGCGTTGCGCACGGCACCGCTGAGCAAGAAATCCGTGATTGCCTCCGCGACTTCGATGCCGACGTTTTCCTGCGCTTCTTCGGTGCTCGCGCCCAGATGCGGCGTCATGATGATTTGCGGCAGACCGCGCAGCGGAGATTCCTTGGGCAACGGCTCCGTTTCATAAACATCCAGCGCCGCGCCCGCCACCGTGCCTTCCTGAACGGCGGCGATGAGGTCGGCCTCGTTGACGATGCCGCCGCGGGCGCAGTTGAGCACACGCACGCCTTTCTTCATTTTCGCAAAAGCAGCGGCGTTGATCATGTTCCGCGTCTCGTCGCTCAACGGCATGTGGACCGTGATAAAATCAGCGCGGGCGTAAAGCTCGTCCAGTTGCTCGACCAGTTCGACCTGCAGTGCCTTCGCGCGCGACAGCGAAAGATACGGATCGTACGCCACGACGCGCATGCCGAACGCGATCGCCCGCCGCGCCAGTTCGGCCCCAATGCGTCCCATGCCGAGCACGCCGAGCGTTTTGCCGTAAAGCTCCGTGCCGCCGAACGCCTTGCGGTTCCACTCGCCGGCCTTCATCGAGGCGTTCGCCTGCGGAATGTTTCGCGCCAAGGCCATGAGCATCGAGAACGTCAGTTCCGCCGTGGAGATCGTGTTGCCACCGGGCGTATTCATCACCACGATGCCGCGTTGCGTGGCCGCCTCCACGTCCACGTTGTCCACGCCGACGCCGGCGCGGCCTACCACGCGCAATTGCGGCGCGCCCGCAATCACATTGCGCGTCACCTTGGTCTCGGAACGCACCACCAACGCAACGGCGTCTGCGACCACCGGCAACAATTCCGCTTCGGAAAGGCGCTGCGGCAACACGACGACCTGAAACTCAGGCCGCTGTTGCAGCAGGGCGATTCCCTTGGGCGAAACCGGGTCACAAACCAAAATCTTCATAAAACGGAACGCGGAGTCTAGGGAAGCGATGACTCAAGGTCAAATCTTCAAACGGACAGGTAGTGATCGTGGGTGTGAGACAAAATTCTTCGATTATGCTGCCAGCGGGAGGCAATCATTG
>CAZNOE010000917.1:0-2777 GCA_964574525.1 uncultured Bifidobacteriaceae bacterium | reverse complement strand
CCGCGAATGAAAGCGACACCCGTGTTGGCCGCCGGAAACAGGTGGCTGTGAATGAAGCGCGCCGAGGTGTTCGTGGGATTGAAAAAGTTCGCGCCAAAATCCTGCGACTCTTTCAGCGGCATGTGGCAGCCCGCGCAATTCTGCACGGACTTCTCCGGGTAATAGAAGCTGCGCGCGCCGTGACCGGACACGCCGCTGAGCAGATACGTGTCGTAATGATTCTGGCCGCGCAGGAACTCTTTGTATTTGTTCAACTCCTGCGGGAGGCTGACCTTGTGGCAGGTCGAGCAGAACTCTTCCGTGCGCATGAACGGTTTCAGGAAGGTCTTCTTGTGAAACTCCGGCTTGGCCTTGACCAACTGTTGGTTGACGTACTGCAAAATGCGGTTCGTGCTGTAGGCGAACGGATAATGGATTGGCTCGTCAATCGTGTAATCCGCGTTGCCCCGGGTGCTGTTGACGTGCGTGATGGCGTGGCACGCCGTGCAGGTGATGCCCGCCTGCGCAGTGGGATGGTTCACGTCGTCGAAGTTTGGGTCATCGAACGCACCGCTGAAGAACGGGACGACATCGTGACAACCGGCGCACCAACGCGCGGCCTTGACGTTGCCGTCGCGTTTGAGCGCGACCTGCCGGGTCTCACGCACGCTGAACAGGTAGGGTTTGTTATTGAACGAACTGAAGCGGTGCGCGCTGTGAAACCAGCCGTTGTAGGCGTCCTGGTGGCAGTTGAGGCAATAGTTATCCATCATCATTGTGCGTTCCGGGATGAAATTCCCCGAAGCTGTCCGGGCAAGCGAAGGCTCAAAATACTTTTTGCCTTCCACGGAACCGACCGGATTCTTCCTCGGGTGCGCCGAGTGCAGCGCCACCATTCCAACCACGATGACGCCTACCGCCACTCCCCAGCGCAGTCCAACCCGCCACTGGATGCGCGGCCCGGCGAGCCGGTGCAGCAGGTAGAGCCAGACCGCCAAAATCGGCGTAATGACGTGCGCCCAGTACGCCAGTAACCGCGTGTGCGGATTCTTCAGGCCGACGTTCCTGAACTGAAAAATATCCACGCGCATCAGCAGCAGACCGGTGATCAGGACGATCAGGCTCGTCGCAAACAACAGGTAGCCGACCTTTACCGCCCGACGGTTCGGTCGGTCATGGGCATTTTTGATGTGAAAGGCGCCAAACAAAACGAACGGCCCGACCAGCAGCAAACCCAGCACCAGGTGCGCCAGAAACATGCTCTGATAAAAGTAATTCTGGTAGGTGAGGCCATTGACCCATTCCAAAAATGTAATGCTGGCGAGATACGCCGAATTGGCGCCCAGCAACGCCACCAGTCCGAAGACCAAATACAAAACCAGCCGCAACCGCGGACCGACCGCGCGCACGTATTTCTTCAGCTTTGGCGCACTGTCCGGTTGATTTTCGGCACTGTTCATCGCGAAAAGACTTCCGCCGCAAAGCCCGCGGCCCCGAACCGCAAGTTGCGTAATGGACGATTTAGTAACCAAGACTCCGGGATGCGATGCGAGAGATCCAGCACTGAGTTGTTCTTGGTGGCCATACAGCAATCTAGGAGTATCAAACCCCAAAGGGGCTAGCAAATAGGGATGGAGGGCTGGAATTGGGGTACGGGCGGCTTGCTGGGAGTCGAATGAGTCCGAACCAATGTTATGTTTACCCGGCCCACCCGTGCGCCTCTGTCTGTATTCAAGCAACCGCGTTGAGAATAAACCGTACATCGCCGGATGCAGACTGTTCTGCTGAACGAGGTCTAGTGGATGCTTGTTTTGGGGCTCCAACGCAAGGCGACAGATGAACTTGGATCGATTGTTTCGGGATCTCCTCCACGAAGGCTTTTTCGCAATTGCGGCGCGCGTTTCTTCGTTCGGCAACTCTGGCAACCGGCGCGCGAGCGGCAATTTTCCCCCAGAGCCATTTGTCAGGCTTAAGGGAGAATTCGTGACTGGAAGCCAGGTCGTCGGCGACGGCACGCTAAGAACGTGATAACGAACCAAACCCAATGAGGTCCGCGTCGGTAAAGAAATTACTGGAAGACTTGCCAGTGCGCGCTAAGAAGCTTTCCACGCCAGGAACTTTCGACAGTGGGTTGCCGCTGCCTTCGGCCTTTCGTCACGTCGCTCCCACCGGATGGATGCGCTGCGGGGACGGTGACTCGCATGACGGGCACGGTAACCGTCAAGGCTGACGACAGCGAGCGCGCTTGGTGCCTTGAGATTTCGTTGATAGAAATGCCGGTTGACTTTGCGGCAAAAGCTTGATTAGGTTCCCGCCAGTTCCCGTTATGAAATCCGCGCTTGAACGGTTTACTCCACGTTGGGCCGTCGCGACTTCACTCTCAGTTCTGCTTGGGGTAGGGTTCGGCGGCGGTAAGGCTCAAACTCCCCCCAGCGTTGACGCTCCACAGGTCACGCCAAACCGCACGCTCCCCAAAGTGTCACCGCCGAAAACGGATCTGGCTTTTCCAGACAATCCCACAACGCAGGATTTCTTTCGCGCCCGCGTTTTCGAGGAGCCGCTCGTCCCGATTGGAGGCGGACCATCGCCCGTTGAAAATGCCGATCTTGCCTCGGCGCTCCTACGCTATTCGCAACGCACCAGCCCGGATGATTTCTCCGGCCTCACCAGATTTCTCGACGCGCATCCTCAATCCTCTTGGCGCGCGGCGTTGCTGACCGGCCTCGGACTTGAATATTACAACACCGCCCATTACTCGCTCGCCCTCGACGCCTGGGCCAGGGCCTGGTCGCTCGCCA
>CAZNOE010000916.1:0-2779 GCA_964574525.1 uncultured Bifidobacteriaceae bacterium | reverse complement strand
CTTGGGCACGCCGCCCACAAAGATGATGTTCGAGGGCTTGATGTCGCGGTGCACCAGGCCGTGCTTGTGCAGGTGCGCCAGCGCCTCGGCGAGGGCGAGGGCGATGCTGATGCATTCGCCTGGCGGAAGATGGCGCCGTGCTTTGAGTTCGGAGCGGAGGGTGCGGGGAGTGTAGTTTTGAGGATCGAGGATCGAGGATGGAGGATGGCGAGAGATTCGTTCAGAGTCCTTGCCATCTTCCATCCTCAATCTTCCATCTTCGCCGCGCGGCTCCGCCACATCCGCCAGTTCCATCACGTAGTAAAAATAACCGCCGACCTCGTTGCGCCCGACGTGCAGGATGGCCAACTGGCTTGGGTGCGAGCGGGAAATCGGCTCGAACTTCTGGATGCCTTCAAACTCGCGCTGGAAGGGCCGGTCATCCTCGAAGGATTGGCGATACACGACTTTGACGGCGCGATGTTCGCCAAGAATGTTCCGCGCAAGCCAGACTTCGCCGTAACTGCCGCGACCGATTTTTTTCAGGAGTTCGTGGTCGGGGATGTTTGGAGGTTGAAGGTCAAGCGTTGAGGGTTGAAAGCCGCGCGGGCCGGTGGATTCGGCGTGCAACGCAGGTTTGTCCGTTGGACCGATGTGGTTCATGGCGGCAGCCCATGTTGACATGGGCAGAGGTCAAAGAACATCACGAAATGCAGAGCACCATTTCGCCGCGCAACTAAATCCGGTCGCCTCTGACCTGATGCCGCAGGGAAAAACTCGCCCACGGCAGCAGCCAACTTTACAAGTTGCCCGGCCAACTCAACGCGATAATCTTCCACCACCGCGCCCTTCCCGTATGCACTCGGCCCGGGAATCGAAATTGTTCGCGCTGGTCAACCAAGCAAAGCATCCAAATGAAAAGTAAGATTCTGATACTGCTGGTCCTGCTGTTCCTGGCTTCGCAAGTCCAGGCTGCCGAGCGGCTCGAGAATTATACCAACAAAACCGTCCTCGTTTTCACGCCGCATCCCGACGACGACACCTTTGCGGTCGGCGGCACGCTCGCGTTGCTGTCCAGGAACAAGAACCGGGTCTTCATCGTCATCTACACCAACGACAACAAAGGCAGCTACGATCAAGACATGACCTCCGAGCGTCTGGCGCGCATTCGCAAGGCCGAGGAAGAGGCTTCGTGCGCCGTCCTGGGTATTCCCAAGGAAAACCTCATCTGGTTGGGCCACGATGACGGCGAGCTGGAATATGTCCCGCCGAAAATGTTGTGCGGTCAGGTGACCAAGATCATCCGGCAATATCGCCCGGACGCGATCCTCTCAGTGGACCCCGGCGAGTGGTACGAGCGCTGGCACAAGACCGATCATCGCATGGCCGCGTTCAACACGATTGATGCCGTGCGTGCCGCCGAGTTTCACCTCTATTATCCCGAACACCTGCTGGTGGACAAATTGCAGCCGTACATCGTCCTGAACCTGTATTTTTTCTACACCACAACCAACGACGCCAATTATCACGTGAATATTGACCCCACATTTGAACTGAAGCTGGAGGCCATCGCCAAACAGGTGAGCCAGTTCGAGCCGGCCATCACGAAATATCGCGCGGACTGGGAGCCGCAAACCTTGGCCGCCCTCAAGGAAACCTATCGCAAGGAGCACGAGAAGAAAGACGGTCACTACGTGGAATCCTTCCGCTTCGCCACCGAGTTCAACCAGAAATGAGGCCGGCGAAGTTTGTTGGATGTGGTGAAGACTTTTTTCATAGTCAATCCGAGGTCAGGTCGCGGCAAACCGGGCAGGCTCTGGCCACAAATCAGCGAGGTGTTTCGGGCGCAAGATCGGACCTTTGAGGTCGCGTTCACCGAACGTCGAGGTCATGGGAAGGCACTCGCCCGCCAGGCGTTGCAGGATGGGTTCGAGTTGATCGTCGCCGTGGGTGGCGACGGTGTGGTTAATGAAGTGGTCAACGGCATGATGGCCGATGGCAAGGCCGTCAACCCTCAGGCAACCTTGGGCATTGTTCCTTGCGGCAGCGGCAATGATCTGGCGCGGATGCTCGGATTGCCGCGCGAAACTCTGGCCGCGGCGCGGCATCTGGCGCAAAGCAGCCAATCGAGGTTGATTGATATTGGCGAAGTCGTTTTCACATCCGGCGGCCGAAAGGAACTGCGCTTTTTCGCGAACGATGCGAACCTAGGCTTCGCCGCGGACGTGGTCGCGCGATTGGAACGCACGGGAAAATTCAGCCGGGGAACCGTTCCCTATTTCGTGGCGCTCTTGCTCACCGCTCTTCGTCACCGCAGCCAGTTCGTCCGCTTGTGTGTTGAAGATCGCCCGTATGAAGGGATGATGACGACCGTCCTCGTGTGCAACGGACAATCCACTGGCGGCGGCATGTGGATCGCACCTGAAGCATCATTGGACGATGGCCTGCTCGACGTGATTGTGGTCGGCGGCCTGCGTCCGTGGGAAATCTTTTGGCACGCGCCCAAAATCTACCGCGGCACGCACATCGCGATGCGCCAGGTGTCGGTCCATCGCGCGCGTTTCTGTGACGTCGCCGCAGCGACTGTCGGTCGTTGCGGATGGGGAATTGATCGGAGAGGCCCCGGCGACATTTCGCGTCCTGCCCGTGGCGTTGCGGGTGCGCGTCTGAAGCACACGCGCAGGGAACTCGAACCCGTGGTCTGCTGTCTGACGGCAGAGCCTCGGTTCAAGAACTGGCGCTCACTTGCTCCAGTGGTGCTGCCAGCCGCGCGCGACCACGGTCAGCACCTGGCCATTCA
>CAZNOE010000915.1:0-2786 GCA_964574525.1 uncultured Bifidobacteriaceae bacterium | reverse complement strand
GCCGGCGGATACGCGAACGATTTCCGGAGGCGGAGTTTTAGGAGGGAGAAACTTCGGGCGGGATTTTGCGGCCTGTCTTCGAGTTAGACGGCGTGGCGTTCAAACTCATATCAATGGGACTTGCGAAGGCCGTACTCCAGAATCCGTCGCTGCTCTCTGATAGTGCGTGGCGGCTCGGTGAACCAGAAGATGACTGCTACCACAACGAACACAAGTTCCAAGCCGATGATCAAGCCGCAGAACCACTCCATCTCAGAAAACGACTCTGGCCAACCATGCCAAAATGGAAATGAAGCGCCAACGGAAACGAACAGCCAAAGGCACGAAAGCAAGCGGAAGAACCGTGTTCTGGGCCTGTGAACGGTCTCTCGAACGGTCCAACTTCCTGTCTCGAAATTGTCTGGGTACGATTCCATGCGCGCGTGCGAACCCCATCGACATTAAGAATGGACGGAAGGTTCTTCCGCCTATCCTTTTTCGTAGTGTTGATTCTGTGGCGCGGGATGTTTTTTGTCCAGAGGGATTTATGTGCGAAGCCCGCAAAGGGCGTATCCGCGCACTGCCCCGACGGAGCGCGACCGGTCCCCGGTCGCAGCGCGTGGATAGCGATGAGAGCTTGGAAAATTCAAACATCTTCTGCTGTGCGTGAGCTGCTGCGGGGAGGGACCGCCCGCGCTCCGGGGCAGTGCGCGGATGCGTTCCCCGCAAAGAAGTTAGTCGAGCGAAGGCGGAAGTTGCGAACGCGGCGCTTGAATCGGCAACCTGCAACCGGCAACCTGCAACCCGTGAACAGCGCCATCATTGTCGCCGCCGGCAAGGGCACTCGCATGGGGCTCCCGCAAAGCGGGATGGATAAGCTTTTCCTCGAGGTCGCGGGCCGGCCGGTTGTTGCGCACACGTGGCAACGGTTTAACGACGCGGCGTGCATTGATGAAATCGTGATCGTTGTGCGCGATGGGATGCAGTCCGCGTTTGCGGAGGTTGCGGCCCGATACAATTTGACGAAGGCGCATCGTCTCGTTCCCGGCGGGACGGAACGCCAGGATTCTGTGTGGAATGGTTTGGAGGCACTTTCAACCGGCGCGGAAATCGTGGCGATCCAGGACGCCGCGCGGCCAGCCACGACCGAGGCGCTCATTGCTGCAACCATCGAAGCTGCGCGCGAAACCGGCGCCGCTGTCGCCGCGCAGCCGGTGACGGACACGATCAAGGAATCCACGGACGGAAAATTGATCGCTCGCACGGTGGACCGTTCGCGTCTGTGGTCGGTGCAGACGCCGCAGACATTTCGTGTCGAGGTCATTCGTCGGGCGCTGGCGGAAGTGCGACGGCGCGGATTGCTGGTGACGGATGACACGGCCGCGTGTGAGTTGATCGGCCAACCCGTTCGATTGGTGGGTGGCGTCGAGCCGAATCCGAAGGTCACCGTTCCGGGCGATTTGGCGTACATCGAGACGCTGCTCCGCCGACGTCAGTAGTAATCGCCGGACGGGGCCATTCAACGCCGGGCCGCGGCAAGAACCGTTCTTCCCCGGGGAGCAATTGTTCCTGTTCGGGAATAAATGATCCATTCCGCTTAGCCCATTTTACGACGTTGACGCCGTCAATTTTTACCTTTTCATCTGAATGACGCCCTGTTAGCCTTCGGATCAACGAACAGCCCATCATGGCAGGACTTGCCGGCGGTGTGGCTTTTCCAACGCATGGCAAACTGTTTATGAAATCCCGCGCACGGAGAGAAAGCGGTTTCACCCTGATCGAACTTCTCGTCGTCATCGCCATCATCGCGATCCTCGCGTCCATGCTGCTTCCGGCGCTTAGCAAAGCCAGAACCAAGGCGCACTCAGCCAATTGCCTCAGCAATCTCCGGCAACTTGGGCTCGCTTGGATCATGTACGCTGGCGATTTCAATGATAAGATGACGCCAAATTGGTTGAATGATCCCCGCGCTTGGATTGACGGCTCGGCGGGAGGTGGAATGAATGACCTTCCTGGTGCGACCAACGTAATCATTATCAAGAGAGGATTGCTGTACCCTTATAATCCAAACGAAGGGGTCTATCGGTGTCCCGCAGCCAAGCGCGGACCCGGTCCTCCATCCTCTCCAGCGTACATGCAGACCGTCCAACTAGTGCGCCACTATTCAATGGAGGGTCGAATGGGGGGTGCCGATGCGGGGGATGCGGCACGCTACAGTGTTTACAATACCGATTGGGTTTTGGGACCGAGGTACCCGCAATACAAGAAGCTCAGCGAAGTGAAAAATCCGGGACCAGTGGAAGCTATAACGTTTGTGGACGAAAGCATCCAGACCCTCGACGATGGTTACTTTGCGGTGAATGCGAACGACCGTCCTACGACGTGGCAGAATTCACCGACCGTTCGGCATGTGAATGCGAGTGTTTTCGGATTCGTGGACGGCCACGGCGAAATCTGGCGCTGGCGTGCACTCACCCGGGAACAGAATTTGGATACTCCGGCCGGTCAGTACGGCAATCTGATCGATCTGCAGCGACTTCAACAGGCGGTTTTCAGACCCTAGAACTCATCTCATAAATCCTGAATTGCTTGTAGCGGCGGTCTGTGACCGCCGTTCTTTCTTGAGAATTCTTGGCGGCTCGGCGGTCACAGACCGCCGCTACAGCATTTATGAGATGAGTTCTAGTCTAAATCAGACTCCTTCGCCGGTAATCCAGCGTGGCGGTGGAACGCGCAACTTGCCAAAAGCCTTGCGGCCCCCTATTGTCCACCGTGAAAGCGATTGTCACTGATATGAAACGAAGTTT
>CAZNOE010000914.1:0-2789 GCA_964574525.1 uncultured Bifidobacteriaceae bacterium | reverse complement strand
GCGAATCCCACAACGACTCGAAGACGCGCCCGCACTCTTGCGCGAGCATTTCCTTTTCCCAAACCGTTTGTTCCGCTTCCCGCTCGCGGGCTTCAAGCGCGAGAAAGCGTGCGACGACTTGGGGATTGCCGTAATTTGTTTCTCTGGCCAGGCGCGATGCGGTGGAGCCCCGGCGTACCCACCACGATAGCAACACCACCAGCGCCAGCAGCGCGAGCAGGACAAGCAGTCTCGTGGAACGGCGGCTCATGAACCGATTATCAGACAATGGGCACATCTCGGATCCACGAACTGATATGGAGCGCTGGCCTCAGCACGGCGTGGTGGAAGAGCTTCGCTTCGCAGCGGGCCGGAGGCCGGCGCTCCGAGTTCATGGAGAGGGATTGCTGTGCGTGCATAGATGCGGCTTGGTGGCTTCGTTAAAAGCCAAGAGAGCAACCGTCAAGGATATTCTCCCTTCAGAAGCCTTGCGAGCCAGCCTCGCGCGAGGTTTTCCTACGTTGACCGTGCCACCCGATCCGCGGTCTTTCGTGACGCTGGTCGTGGAGTCAGGGTACATGGATTTGAGAATCTGGGCTTTCTTTGTCTTTGCCAGTGTTTTTTACCCGCCTTGATCTCCCCAACTGACAATGGACGAACACTACCCCCAGAGGCTTGCGCCACTACTTTCTGCTTCCCATCGCAAGCGAAAGCGCCATAGTTGGCGTGTCACCCGAACGCTGTTACACTATGAATGCCATTTCACGAACAACTTCCCAGTTCAGCCGTCAGTTGCGGAATCTGGCGCTGGTCGTCCCGTTTGCCGTCGCCGCACAACTCCTCGCCGCTCCCGGCTTGCCGATTGTCAAGGGCGTGGAAGCGCAACCTTTCACTGCGCAAATCAAGCGCTTGATCGAAGCGATGGAATACTCCGGCGCGCCGTTCGATCAAAAAACCCTCACGGCGCTGAACGCCGCCTTGGCTCAGAATGATCCCGAGGCGATCCAGCAGATTCTCGATCCTCACTCCTTGTTCGCCGTCAACATCAATCCCGAATCGCGCGTGAAAGTGGCGCGCGGGCCGGCGGCGGTGGAACTGGTCGAGCAAGGCTGGCGGCAGTTTCTCATCAAGGTCGAGAACGAGGCCGGCGTCACGGCTCCGTTGCGCGCCAAAAGCCCGAACGCCCAGCGGCTCCACGGCTCGCCCGCCGAAGACGTGGCGAATCGCTGGCTGGACCTGGCCCTGTTCGATTCCCAGCCGATGCAACCGACGCTCAGCGGGCTGAAACTCGAGTATCGCATCGTGCAGCTCTACAGCCGCGAGCCGGGCAAACGCGAAGCGAAGTTCTCCTTCGACGTGGGGCAGGGGACCCAGGACCTCGGCTTCCGCAACGAAGTGGACGTTCTGTTCAACTGCCTTCCGGCGCAGACCGTCACGTTCCGCGTGCGCGACGAAAGCGGCGAGCCCACCACGGCTGCGTTCATCATTCGCGACAAACAGGGCCGCGTTTATCCCTCGCAGGCCAAGCGGCTCGCTCCCGACTTCGCGTTTCATCCGCAGGTTTATCGCGGAGACGGCGAGATGCTCCACTTGCCGGACGGCGCGTATGTCGTGGAATTTTCTCGTGGACCGGAATCGCTGATTGAGAAGCGCACCCTCAACGTCGCGGGCAAGGCGCAAACAGCGGAGTTCAAGGTGCAGCGCTGGATTGACCCCGCGAAATTCGGCTACTGGTCCGGTGACCATCACATCCACGCGGCGGGCTGTGCGCATTACGTGAAGCCCACCGAGGGCGTTCTCGCCGAGGACATGATCCGCCATTCCATGGGCGAGGATTTGAAGATCGGCGCGAACCTGACTTGGGGACCGTGCTTCGATTTTCAAAAGCAGTTCTTCTGCGGCGCCGTGGACAAGGTTTCAAAATATCCCTACCTGTTGCGCTACGACATCGAAGTCTCCGGCTTCGGCTCGCATAATTCCGGCCATCTCTGCCTGCTGCAACTAAAGGAGCAGATGTATCCCGGCGGCGATTCGAAAGACCATTGGCCGACGTTGTGTCTGAACACGCTCCGCTGGGCCAAGAAACAAGGCGCGGTCTGCGGGCCGGCGCACTCGGGCTGGGGCTTGAAGGTGGATGGCGACGAACTTCCCAACTACACCGTCCCGCCCTATGACGGCATCGGCGCGAATGAATTCATCGTGGACGTGACCCACGAAGTCGAAGGCCCGGACGGCAAGCTGGTGCCCGCCGTGGACTTTCTTTCCACGGTGGACACGCCCGTTTTCTGGGAATTGAACATGTGGTATCACGCGTTGGCGGTCGGCTTCCGCACGCGCGTCAGTGGTGAGACCGACTTCCCCTGCATTTACGGCGAGCGCGTCGGCCTGGGCCGCAGTTACGTGAAGCTCGACGGCAAACTCGCCTACGACGCGTGGTGCGAAGGCGTACGGAATGGGCGCAACTACGTGAGCGATGGCCGCAGTCATCTGCTGGAGTTCAAGGTTAACGATGCCGCCGTTGGCGAGAACGGGAGCGAAATCCGGCTCGACGCGCCGGGCACCGTACGCGTGAGTGCGAAGATCGCAGCGTTGCTGGATGAGCAGCCGGATAAAACCGTGCGCAACAAACCCTACGACCAGAAACCGTATTGGCACCTCGAACGGGCGCGCATAGGTGACACCCGCACCGTGCCGCTCGAAGTGGTGGTCAACGGCTTGCCCGTCGCCCGCACGAACATCGTTGCTGACGGATCAATGCGGGACGTGGCTTTCGACGTGAAGATTGGTCGCAGCAGTTGGGTGGCGCTGCG
>CAZNOE010000913.1:0-2792 GCA_964574525.1 uncultured Bifidobacteriaceae bacterium | reverse complement strand
CGAGCAATCTTTGCTTTGGCGGGCCGGACGGACGCACGGTCTATGTCACGGAAGTGGATCATCGCCGCCTGGTTCAGTTCCGAGTGGATCGCCCCGGCCAGGCCTTCGTCCGCCTGCGGCCGGCCGAGTAATTTCCGCGCGTGTGGAGCGCCGGTCTCCGACCCGGCACGTTGGTAACTATAATTTTGAAACGCGCCGGGTCGGAGACCGGCGCTCCGTTCGCTCAGAATTCGAGTCATCTCGCGATTGACAGTTTTGAGTTTCATTTGCCGGCCGGTGCGTCCATCTTCTGACCGAGCCGTATGAAAGTGATTCCGCACGCTGGTGATGGCCCCATCCAACTCTGGACCCGCCGGCATTTTCTCGCGCGTAACGCGATGGGCATCGGCAGCGTCGCCCTCGCGTGGCTGTTGCGGGAGGAAAACCTACTGGCCACGCCGCCGAACATGCCGCGCGGGCCGCAATCCTTTGACCTGAAGCCCAAGTCTCCGCAGTTCCGCCCGCGTGCCCGTGCCATGATCTCGCTCTTCATGCACGGCGGACCGAGCCACATTGACTTGTTCGACCCGAAACCGGAACTGACCCGCCGCAGCGGCGAGGATTACAAAGGCGAGATCACGTTCAGCTTCATCGATCGTGCGACGAAGAAACTGTTTGGCAGTCCGTGGAAGTTTGAGAAACACGGCCAGTGCGGAATGGATGTATCCGAACTGCTCCCGCACTTCGCGAGCATCGTGGACGACGTCACGCTCATCCGCTCGATGCACACGGACATCAACGGACACGAACCGTCCATCTGGTTCATGAACACCGGCAAGGCGCAGCCGGGGCGGCCCGCGCTCGGCTCATGGCTCACTTACGGCCTCGGGACGGAAAGTCAGAGTCTGCCCGCCTACGTCGTGTTAACTGATCCCGGCGGGCATCCGGTGGACGGCGTGCGCAATTGGTCCAACGGTTGGATGCCACCGTTGTTTCAGGGAACTATTGTCCGCTCCGCCGAGCCGCGCATTCTGAACCTCGAACCGCCGCCGCACTTGAAGGGCGAGTCGCAGGAACAGAATCTAGCCTTCCTCGCCCGGCTCAATCGCGACCATCTTGCACGTCATCCCGGGGAGACGGACCTGGAAGCGCGCATCGCCAGCTACGAACTCGCCGCACGGATGCAGACCGCCGCGAAGGAGGCGCTCGATCTGACGGGCGAAAGCGAAGCCACGAAAAAGCTTTATGGCCTGGACGATTCCGTCACCCGCGAATACGGCACGCGCTGCCTCATCGCCCGCCGCCTCGTCGAACGCGGCGTCCGATTCGTGCAACTCTTCGTCAACGGCCAGATCTGGGACAACCACGAGAGCATCAAGAGCAACCTCGTCAACTGTTGCCGCAAGACCGACCAGCCGTCCGCCGCGCTCGTCAAGGACCTCAAGGCGCGCGGCCTGCTCGACACCACGATTGTCCATTGGGGCGGCGAAATCGGGAGGCTGCCCGTGACTGAAAACCACGGCGCGGCCGAGAAAGCCGGGCGCGATCACAACGGCCAGGGTTTCAGCAGTTGGCTTGCGGGCGGCGGGATCAAGGGCGGCATGATTTACGGCGAGACCGACGAGTTCGGGCACAAGGCGGTCGTGAATCCGGTCAGCCCGAACGATTATCACGCCACGTTGCTGCATCTCTTCGGCCTGGACCACACGAAACTCCTTTACTTCCACAACGGTCAGGAAGATCGCATCACCGACAGCAAACCTTGCCGCGTGGTGAAAGAGATTCTGCGAGGCGCATGAAGCGGGCCGGGCAACCGCGACTTGTGCGACTGGAACTTTTGCGGATCCCCCCTCATTCTCTTCCTACCTGTTGAGCGAGCCGCTACAATCACCTGCATGAAGCCAAACCTCTCAGTCGTGTCCAGAATTCCGCTCGAAAAACGCATCCTCACCATCCGCGGTGAAAAGGTCATTCTGGATTCTGATCTGGCCGAGCTTTATGGCGTTTCCACCAAGCGTCTCAACGAGCAGGTGAAACGCAATGCCGACCGCTTTCCCGCCGATTTTGCCTTTCTGCTGACGGATGGTGAGAAAGCCAAGGTGGTCGCAAATTGCGACCACCTCTCCCGGCTGAAATTCTCTCCCGCCCTCCCACGCGCCTTCACCGAACACGGCGCGATCATGGCGGCCAATGTTCTTAACAGCCCGCAAGCCATTCAAATGAGCGTCTTCGTAATTCGCGCGTTCTTGAAGATGCGGGCGGCGCTCAGCAACACCCGCGAGCTGGCGAAAAAACTGGCAGCCTTGGAACAGGAGTTGAAGGGCCGTCTGGATGTCCATGAAGCGGCCATCGTGGATGTGCTTCAGCGGATCATGACAATCCTCGATCCGCCGCCAGCTCCGCCGGAGCCGCCCAGACCGGAAATCGGCTTCCACATGAAAGAAGATGCCGTCCCTTACCGCGTGAGGAAAAAGCGGGCCCGATTATGAACCCGCAGCAAGCGCGCACACTTGTTTTGAGAATGCGCCGTTACCAGATTTTCGTAATGATCGCCGGGCAGTTCTTTGCTGCTGCGTCCGTCCTCGCCGCCGCTCCGCCGACGTTTGAGAAGGACATCCGTCCGGTCCTCAAGGCGCATTGTTTTGATTGTCACGGCGAGGGCGAGAAGTTGAATGGCGGTCTCGACTTGCGCCTGCAGCGCCTGATGCTCAAGGGCGGCGACGACGGCCCGGTAATTGTCCCCGGCAAGCCCGAACGGAGTCTGCTGTTCAAGCTGGTTCACAGCGGCGAAATGCCGAAGCGCGACAAGAAGC
>CAZNOE010000912.1:0-2797 GCA_964574525.1 uncultured Bifidobacteriaceae bacterium | reverse complement strand
GCATCGGCAATTGAACCCGGACGCAAACCGTCGCCGATGGAAAACGAAACGTCGTAGGCGCGATGCTGTCGGCAATGATTCAATTCAACTTGGCTTAAACTTTTCAAATTCAACTCGCGTAATAATTTTCTGCGAACCCGGTCAAATCTTGATAACCGAAACCGTCCTCGCGCTCAATCAAAACTCAAGTCGAGTAAAGCTGTCGAATTGATACTCATCGGCTATAGACTCATCGTATTCGCGTTCCTATCGTCTTGCCGTGTCGCCGGAAAGCAAAAACCAGCTCAAAGCGTTCGGCTTGCGCGTCCGCAAGCTTCGTGAAGCATTGGACTGGTCTCAAGACCAACTCGCTGAACAGGCAGACCTGCACCGCACCTACATCAGCGGTTTGGAGCGTGGCGAACGGAATGTATCTGCGCTGAATATTCTTCGTCTCGCTCGCGCGCTTAAAACGACTCCCGGCAAACTGCTGGACGACATCGGAGGCAAGCGATGACGATTGTTGACCTCCACAGTCCCGACGGAAAAACCCATGCAGCAGTCAGGCTCGAAGGAATCGAACCGGAGCAATACAAGCAGTTGTCCGATTCTCTCGGCGCAGCGTTGGAACGCGAGCGGTTGGCGTATGTCGCTGTATCGGTGGCAATGCGCCAAGCGGTCGAGCTTTGTCCAAAAGCGAATCCAGCAGATTTGTGGGTTCATCTGATTTATGACCAGTTCCGCAACCGATTCAAAAGAGCCGACCAGAGCTGGAAACGCGTAAGCGGGCAGGCATTCGAGCACGTTCTCGCTTCGGTCTATCAGACGCGTTTGTTTGCGCACGGAATCTCTCTGCGACCGAGCAGGCGCACGGACGCGGTTGCATTTGGTTTGGTCAAGCGCGGTTTGGGCAGCGCAAAGACCGATTTGGTTCTGGAAGGAACTCACGCTGGCAAATTGCACAGGTTCGGCGTCATCCATTGCAAAGCAAGCATTGCCGAACGACTGACTGATGACGTTCCGGCCAGCAAAGCACTGATGAGAAAAGGGGTGTGGTCGGTGATTGCGACGATGGACGCGAAGATGTTTCCACCGCCGCACGGCGATGGAGTCGTCAACGGAGAGCTTGGTTTGAACGCGCGGGACAAGCGGAAGTATTTCGAGGTCGCTGGACAGTTCAGTGGTTGCTACTCGTTCAATTTGCGGACGCCACCGAGTCCTGCCAAGACCAAGTCCGGCTGCCGTATCAACACGTTGAGCTTTACCGAGCCGCAGCCGGATTTGTTTGTAAAGGAAGTTTGTGCGGCTTGGGCCGCGTTCAAGTCACGATTGGGTTAAGGACGGCGGAACACCATGACGTGTTCCAAGGAAATGCCGCCGCCATCGCCGCCGAGATTGGCAATCCGCTTCTTGAGCAGTTGCCGCGTGTAGTAATGCTCCAGCCCCCATCCTAGTTCGCGCATGAAATCGGTCGTAATGTGACCGTTGTTGATTCGCGTTCGAGAAAGCACCCGGTCACCGATGACGATGATGACCCGCTCTTGGGCGACACTCGCAATCTGTTTCAGACCTACCGCGTAATCCAAGTAGAAGTTCACCGCTTCCCGGTGGTGAGCCAATTTTCGTTCGCGGATAATCGCGAGAGTTTGCCGTAATGTTTCCGATGACGCTGACCGCTCATTGGCATCGACACCGCATCCAAGAAATGACTCGCGTTGGTGCTTCTGTTCCTCCAAGGAAACCCCAATCCAGAACAGCATGTTCCGGCTGAATTGAAAGTAGCCCACTCCATTCTTGTCATCGCCGTATGGCGGCGAGGTGATAACGGTATGGCAAGACTGCCGCTTTGCGAGCTTGCGACAATCCAACGAGAACACATCCGCCCGACTCCTTGGCGGAAGATCGCCCACGCTCTTGATGGCTGACAAGGCTCGCTTCCGAAAAGCCGCGAAGACGTTGGGTTGAAATCGTTCCAAGTCCGCTTCCTGCATTTTGCGCAATCTGATTTCACCACGGTAGGTCAGCATCACATCTCTTGCCGTCGCTGAAAGAACCGTCTGAAAAAGCCGCCGCTGCGCCTCGTCCTCGATTCGGCAAACCACGGTCTGCAAGGCTTTCAGCGGACACAACGAGTCGTTCCGATACCAGAAACGAACCAATTCGGGCACATCATCAATCGAAACGCGCCGCGCCAACTTCTCCGCTTCGTCCTCAATCGCCATGTAAGTGTGAAGTGTTCGGCTTGACGGCAGATGTGTGGTCTTCGCTTGGCTCATCAGAACTGCCAGCGGGTTGATGTCACACCCGATTGCCTGGCGACCTTGAAGAATCGCTTCAACAAGAACGCCACCGCCGCCGCAAAATGGGTCGAGCATCACTTCGCCCTCGGGGACGTAATGACTGATGAGCGAAGCGGCGAGCGGCGGATTGATAGCCGCGACGTATGGATGAATGGAGTGCGTCGCGTGCTGAGTCTCCACGCCGTTGAAATTCAGGTCATGCCCATTCTCAAGCCCGACCGCACGCGACTCAACCGGCAGACACGGTTCAAGCGGTTCGACTTCAACATCCGTAATCTCTCTGATGGGCGACAGTGGCATATTTCCGAACGAGACTCATCGTCTACAATGAAATTCAGGAGCGCAACTCATTTTTTCAACTTTCTTTGCATCGCGCACTCACGCCTTTGCGTAAAGCTCACTGCCCTTCTCCGTGAACTCTTTGGACTTTTCTTCCATCCCCTTTTTCAACGCCTCTTCCTCCGCGATGCCTTGCTCCGCCGCATATTTCCGCACGTCCTCCGTTATCTTCATGCTGC
>CAZNOE010000911.1:0-2799 GCA_964574525.1 uncultured Bifidobacteriaceae bacterium | reverse complement strand
CATCGCCTTCTCCGCCAGCTTGTCGAACGCGGTCACGCAGAGTTCGAGGTGTTCTTCCTTCGTGTCCTCGATTTTGTTGTGGCTGATGCCGTGCAGGCTTTGGACGAACATCATCACGGTCGGCACGCCGGCGCGGGCGACTTCGGCGGCGTCGTGCAACGGGCCGCTGGGCAGGCGATGCGCTTTGCCGCAGGTCTCGCGGATGGCTTCGTCGCACAGCGCGATGAGTTCGTCGTTGAACGGGCGCGGATCAATCTGCCAGAGGCGTTCCCAGGAAACTTTCACGTTGCCTTCCTTCGCAAACTGTTCACTGGCGGCCTTGGCTTCCTGAAACATGCGTGTGAGCGCCGCGCCGTCGAGATGGCGTTGATCAAGCGTGATGCGGCATTCCTCGACGACGCTGGTGACGATGCCGGGCTTGGTCGTGCATGAGCCGATGGTGCAAACACCATTCCCGCTACGCTCGGCGATTTTGTAAATCTCGGAACTCATCTTCGCGGCGGCGAGGAAGGCGTCTTTGCGGCGGTTCATCGGCGTGCTGCCGGAGTGCGCGGCCTGGCCGTGAAACGTAATAGCGTGCCGCTCGACGCCGAACGTGCCGAGCACCGCGCCGAGCGGCAAATCGAGGTCGAGCAACACCGGACCCTGCTCGATGTGCAATTCCAGATACGCGGCGGCGTTCTTGAGTTCCTTGCCGCTGTCCTTCACACGCTCGAAATCCACGCCGACTTCCTTGAGCGCGTCGGGCAGGCGGATTCCGTCTTTGTCCTTGAGGCCGCGCGCTTCGTTCATATCGAGATTGCCGGAGCAGGCGGACGAGCCGAACAAACTTTTTCCGAACCGCGCGCCTTCTTCGTCCGCCCAATCCACGAGGCGCACGGTCACGGGCGGCTTGCCATTATATTGCGCGTTGATGCGACGGAGAATCTCCACGCCCGCGAGCACGTTGAGGCAACCGTCGAGCCAGCCGCCATTCGGCACGGAATCCATGTGGCCGCCGATGAGCAAACACTTCTCCGATTCACCGCGCAAGGTGAACCATGTGTTGCCCGCCGCGTCGTTGTGAATCTCCAAAGGCAACCCCACGACTTTCGAGCGCAGGAACTCCCGCGCTTTGAGCCACGTTTTGGTGAACGCGACGCGTTGCGCGCCGTTTTCATCGCCAGTGAGCGACCGCAGTTCCTTGAGTTCGGCAACGGTGCGTTTGGGATTCAGCGAAGTGCTCATGGCGCGATTATGGCCGAGCGGCGACGACATTCAATCGGCAATCCCCGAGCCCTTTGACGACGTGCGAGCCAAAGCGCCGAAGCCCCAAGAAACACCTTGCACAGGGGCCAAAAGGGGCCGAAGATCGCAGCCAATGAACCCCAAACGAAAGGCAATTCTTCCTGAACCGCGCAGCGTCAAAAAAGCAATTTCCCTGCTCATGTGCGGATTTGCGCTGGCGGCCGACGCTCAGGTCCCGCTGATACGCGCCGGCGCGGGAGCCGATGGCCCCGCCATTCAAGCGATCGTTGACCAATTCCGGGCCGACCTCGGCCCGCGCCGGGAGATCAACTGGGACGCTGTCCCGGACAATTTTGCGGCGCCGAATTTCCTGCCTGGAGATTTTTTCAATTCGCGCGGCGCCTTCTTCAGCACGCCCGGCACCGGCGTACAAGTCAGCGCCGACAGCACCAATTCAACCAGCACCGCAGTCCGCTTCGGCAACATCAATCCGACGTATCCGGCTATCTTTAAGACGTTCAGCGCCGAACGGCTGTTCTCACCCATTGGCAGTGCCATCGTTGACCTGACGTTCTTCGTGCCCGGGACCAACGTTCCCGCCGCCGTCAAGGGCTTCGGCGCCGTGTACGCGGATGCGGACTTGGTGGACGCGACCTCGTTTCAATACTTCGACGCCCAAGGCAATTCCCTGGGCAGTTTCTCGATTCCAGTGTCGAACAATGGGCTGTCGTTTCTTGGGGTCTCGTTTGACAGCCCGATCGTACGGCGCGTCCGAATCGTGTACGGCAATTCGGCGCTCGGACCGAACGACGGAAACGGAACCGACGTGGCCGTCATGGACGACTTCATCTACGGTGAGCCTGAAGCCATTCTCGAGACATCCATCCGCGTATCTCAAGTGGAAGTGTGTTGGAACAGCACCTCAAACCTCACCTATCAGGTGCAGTATCGTTCGAACGTGAACACCAACCTCTGGACTTCCCTCGTGGATTGCGTTCGGAGCACTGGCTCCAAGAGCTGTATCTCTGATTCGGTGGTCGTGGGGCAGCCTCAAAGGTTCTACCGCGTCGTCCTGACGAATTGTGTTCCGCCACCGTGACGGAAAGCCGCGTCGGCGTGAACGCCATGCGTTGCGCGCCGTTTTCATCCCCGGTGAGGGCGCGGGTTCCTTGAGTTCGGCCACGGGGCGTTTGGCGTTCAGCGGAGTGCTCCTGATGGCGAATTATCGCCAAGCCTTCGGGCAAATGCCACTAGACAAGGATGCGTTGGTTTGCTTTGGTCTCTCCATCCAAAAGGTCCCCTATTAACAAAGGCAATTCATATTGGAACTACCGGTGCCCTGGGAACTTCTTGCCTTGGTCGTTGTTTCCTGCCATCAAGCTGACATGAAAGCTTCCCATGAAAACTTCCCGGTGACCTGTCTCTCCGATACACACGTTCCACTCAAAGGCAGTTCCAACCCTGGCCAACTGATCTCCCGCCGAGACGCGATTAAGTCCACGCTGGCCGTAGCGGGCGCCGCTGCGCTTGGGACGCCGCCCGCTTCCGCCGCCGAAACGCCAAAGCCCGACG
>CAZNOE010000910.1:0-2802 GCA_964574525.1 uncultured Bifidobacteriaceae bacterium | reverse complement strand
TCGCCAAGCATCAGCTCACGCAACTCACGCGCGAATGGTACATGCATCCGAACGGCCAGTTCCCCGCCTACGAGTGGGAGTTTGGCGACGTGAACCCGCCCGTTCACGCGTGGGCGACGTGGCGCGTGTTTCAAATTGATCGCAAACAGCGCCGCGAGAAAAAGGCGAACGACAAGGGCGATCTCGAATTCCTGGAACGCGTTTATCACAAACTGCTGCTCAACTTTACCTGGTGGGTGAACCGGAAGGACGCGCAGGGCCGGAACATTTTCCAGGGCGGCTTCCTCGGCCTCGACAACATCGGCGTCTTCGACCGCAGCGCACCGTTGCCCACCGGCGGCTACATCAATCAGGCCGACGGCACGAGTTGGATGGCGATGTATTGTCTGAACCTTTTACGCATCGCCCTTGAACTCGCGCAACACAATCGTGTGTACGAGGACATCGCCACGAAATTCTTCGAGCACTTCCTCGACATCGCCGCGGCCATCAATTCCGCTGAGGAAGGGGAGGGCCTGTGGGATGAAGAAGACGAGTTTTACTACGATGAATTGCGCACGCCGGGCGGGCGAGAGGTGGTACTCAAAGTACGCTCGATGGTCGGACTGATCCCACTCTTTGCCGTCGAAGTCCTCGATTCGTCACTGCTGGAAAAACTCTCCGGCTTTGCCGCCCGCATGCAATGGTATCTGAATTACCGTCCCGATCTCGCCAAACTCGTCTCGCGATGGCAGGAACACGGCGTGGGCGAGCGCCATTTGCTCTCGCTGCTGCGCGGTCATCGCATGAAGTGTCTCTTGCGCCGGACGCTCGACGAGACGGAGTTCCTGAGCGACTATGGCGTGCGCTCTCTCTCGAAGGTACACGAGCGCGAACCGTATCGCCTGATGTGCGGCGGCTTGTCGCACGAAGTCTCCTACTGGCCGGCGGAATCCCACAGCGGTCTCTTCGGTGGCAATTCCAACTGGCGCGGGCCGATCTGGATGCCGCTGAATTATCTCCTCATCGAGTCGTTGCAGAAATTTCATCGCTACTACGGCGATGATTTCAAAATCGAATGCCCGACCGGTTCGGGAAATCTCGTGACCATCAACGATGTGGCCAACGAGATTTCGCGGCGGCTCACGCGACTTTTCCTCAAAGACCAGGATGGCCACCGCCCGGCGCTCAAGGGTCATCCGAAACTCGCCACCGACCCGCACTTCAAGGACTACCTGCTCTTTCACGAGTATTTCCACGGCGACACCGGTCGCGGCGTCGGGGCGTCGCATCAAACCGGCTGGACCGGCCTCGTCGCCAAGCTGCTGCAACCCCGGCGCGGGCCGGGGGATTCAAGCGACACCCTGTTCATCCCGCGACCTGCGGGCGACGTTGCAATGTAGAAGGAAGAATGTAAGGTTCTGTCCGTTCACGCATACGCATTGATATGAAAACAGTATTGAGTTTGAGTCTCTTGAGCGCGGCCTTGCTGACGGCAGGCTGCGGTTCGTCGCAGGTGACCAACCAGATCGCCACGGACGCCAGCGCCAACCCGGCCACGGCAACCGCCAATCCGACCACGACCAACAAAGTCATGAAAACCGATGAGGAATGGAAAAAGGAACTGACCCCGGAGCAATACCGCGTGTTGCGGGAGAAAGGCACCGAGCGCGCGTTCACCGGCGCGTATTGGAACACCAAAGACCCGGGCGTCTATCGTTGCGCGGGCTGCGGCGAGATTCTGTTTGCGTCGGATACCAAGTTCGACTCGGGCTGCGGCTGGCCCAGTTTCTATGCGCCCACCAATTCAACCGTTGTGGCCCAACAGGCCGACCACAGCGCCTTCATGGAGCGCAACGAAGTCCTCTGCGCGAAATGCGGCGGACACCTGGGTCACGTGTTCGATGACGGCCCGAAGCCGACCGGCCTGCGCTATTGCATCAACTCCGCCTCGTTGAAGTTCGAGAAGAAGTGACGGGCGACGCGCAGGACAGGCGTCGCGCCTGTCTCCATCCCGAATTTCACCTACGGTTTGGCGACGGTTCGTGGCAGCGACGAATCGTTCAGGACAAGCGGTATCTGAAAAGTCAGAGACAGGCGCGACGCCTGTCCTGCGGCATCGTTCCGTTTGAGGCGGCGCTGGCGTTCGGCTTTCGGCAACTTCGCGAGCGTTCTCGCAGCCGAATAGAATTTCTCCAAGTCGCCGCCATTGGCTTGGAGCAGGCGCTCGAAGGCGGGCACAAGGTCGTAGTAGGTGGCCACGGAGTTGAGTTGCGCGTTGTTTACGCCACGGGCAAACCAGTCGTCATAACCAGCGTAACCGCCCCAATCCGCTTTGAGCTTTTCGTAGTCGCGACGCAATTCATCGAGGACGCGCTGCTTTTCCCGGCGAAGTTCATCGGGCGAAATATCGAGCGGCTTCTTCGTGGCTTTGATCCGGCCGTCGGGTGTTTCGGTTTCGGCGTAGCAGGACCTCAGCTTGTTGCGGGCCACCGTTACCAGTTGCACGAATTCCACATTGCGCCGAAGCGTGCTCAAATATCCTCCCAGCATCGCGGTGTCGCCCTTGGCCCGCAGCCAACGGCGCACGCCTTCTTCTCCAACGGCGGTGGCGAAAGCTTCGTTGAAATCCGTGTCGCCGCTGGCGAAGAGGCGTTGGTGGGCCAGTTCGTGGAAAAGGATTTCCGCGAGCGCGGCTTCGTCGTGATGAATGAACGTGTTGAGAAGCGGGTCTGCAAACCAGCCGAGTGTGGAGTAGGCTTCAACGCCTTCGACCGAGACATCAAATCCCTTCCCGCCGAGGATGGCGGCGCATTTGCGCGC
>CAZNOE010000909.1:0-2808 GCA_964574525.1 uncultured Bifidobacteriaceae bacterium | reverse complement strand
GCGCGTATTGGCTGCCCGGGGTGGCGGTCGCGTACAGCAACACGTCGCGGTTGTCCTCGGCATACATCCGCCAGGCGAACATCAACTGGCGATGGTTGTTCATGCACGAGATGCCTTGCGTCTTAATTTTGGCCTTGGTGAGCGCCGGCAAGAGCATTGCGGCAAGGATCGCGATGATGGCGATGACGACGAGCAGTTCGATGAGCGTGAAGCCGCTTTGCCCTTTTTCGGGGCGGTCAGGCGCACAGGGCGTTGGTATGCAGAACTGACGCATGCTTATGGAAGCAGATTATACCCAAGGGTGGTTCCTTGCAATGATAACATCGGCCCGTGCAGAAATGGTTTTGAGTTGATTCGTCGGAGGTTTGTCTGCAATCTGCGTTCGGGCAGAGGCTCGGGATCAAATTTGGGAACATCACTTCAGGAACTTAGGGCTATGAACAAGACAATTACCCGTCGGGACTTCGTTCGCACCAACATCACCCTCGCGCTGGCCGCCGGCGCATTTCCCTTCATCATTCCGGCGTCGGCGCTTGGCCGGGAGGGTAAGGTCGCACCCAGCAATCGAATCGCGGTCGGCTGCATCGGCAATGGCCCGCAAGGCCGCGGGGTGATGAACGGATTCCTGGCGCAGCCTGACGCACAAGTCGTCGCCGTGTGCGACGTCAAGCGCGATCAACTCGAACTCGCCCGCGCGCAGGTGAACCAGCGCTACCAGAACTCCGACTGCGCGACCTACGGAGATTTCCGCGAGCTGCTCGCGCGAAAGGACATTGACGCCGTGCTGATCGCCACTCCGGACCATTGGCACGTCCATGTCGCCGTCGCCGCGGCGCGGACAGGCAAGGACATGTATCTCGAGAAACCGATGGGCCTCTCGCTGGCCGAAGATCAGATTCTGCGCAAGGCGATCCAGAAGAACAGACGCGTGTTCCAATTCGGAACGCAGCAACGGTCGAGCGGCGAGTTCCAGCGCGCTTGTGAAATTGTTCGCAGCGGCCAGCTCGGCAAGTTGAAACAGATCAACGTCTGGAGCGCCGCGAGCCGTCCGGGCGGTTCGACGACGCCCGTGCCTGTTCCGGACACGATCAACTACGACTTCTGGCTCGGCCCGGCACGCTTCACTCCGTACACGGAAGACAAGTGCTTGGACGACGGCAATCGCAAGACCTGGTGGTTCAACACGGACTACGCGCTCGGCTTCATCGCGGGCTGGGGCGTGCATCCGCTGGACATCGCGTTGTGGGGACATCCGGCGATGATGCAGGGCGCGCTGGAGGTTGAGGGCAAAGCGATTGTTCCGATGCAAGGCGCGTGCAACACAGCGGTCGCGTGGAACGTGGATTTTACTTTCGGCGACGGCGTGCGGATGAATTTTCGCGGCACGCGGAATAATTTTCCCGACGTGAACGAGATGAACGATCTGACGCCGATGGAGGCAAAGTACGGAAAAATCGCCGACCACGGCACCGCTTTCGAAGGCGAGAATGGCTGGGTCCTCGTCCATCGCGGGCTGCTGCGGACAAATCCGGAAAACCTCGCCGAGGCAGGTGTACCGAAAGAAAGCCAATTTCGCCGCAGCCCCAATCACGTCCGCAATTTCCTCGACTGCGTCCGGAGCCGCGAGCGGACAGTTTGCCCGATTGAGGAAGCCGTGCAGGCCGACACGCTTTGCCACTTGAGCGACATCGCCGCGCGCCTGGGCCGCCGGCTCAAGTTCGATCCGCGCCGCGAGAAGTTCATCAGGGACGACGAAGCGAACCGCCGGCTCGCCTTGCGAACGATGCGGCAGCCCTGGCGGCTGGCGTAAGCGGGCAGGAATAGGAAGGACGAGTTACACGAGTCCCTATTCTTTGGATCATTGAGGGAGAATTTGGGACTCGTGTACCTCGTCCCTCCGGCGACACGGTTTGATTCCAGTTTGACCCACTTTTCGATTGCTCGCGCGCCCGAGCGCATGAAAAGCTCCGGCGCGCACCTTTTCCTGCGCAGCCGAATGCCACGCCCTATGGAAATAAGAATCGCATGAAGCAAAATCCGCCTTCAACAGCCGGTTCGATTGGCTATTTCCGCTGGATCATTTGCGCGCTGCTCTTTTTTGCGGCCACGATCAACTACATTGATCGCCAGGTCATCGGCATTCTCAAGACGACGCTGGTGAGTGAGTTTGGCTGGAACGACGAACGCATCTATGCCTCAGTCGTCTTCAGTTTTCAACTTGCTTACGCCATCGGGTTGTTGCTCGCCGGCCCCGTAATGGACAAGCTCGGCACCCGGCGCGGCTTTGCCATTGCCGTCGTGTTATGGAGCATTGCGGCGATGGCGCACGGAGCGGCCGACTGGGTTCCCTGGTTGAGCTTGCCGAGCCTGAATCTCGACGCGACAACAGGTTTTTCCATCGTGCCCCTGATGGGCGCGGCCGCGGGATTTGCCCTCGCGCGCTTTGCGCTGGGATTGGGCGAGGCCGGCAATTTCCCCGCCGCGATCAAGACGGTGGCGGAATGGTTTCCCCGGAAGGAACGCGCGTTGGCCACGGGCATTTTTAATTCCGGCACAAACGTCGGCGCGCTCGTCACTCCGCTCGCCGTGCCGTGGATCACGCTGCATTGGGGATGGAAATGGGCATTTATCTCGACGGGCCTGATTGGGTTCATCTGGGTCGTGTGGTGGCTCGCCGTTTACCGGGCACCGGAACAACACCCGCGTCTCTCCACAACTGAGCTGGCCTACATCCGCAGTGATGCGCCTGAGTTGCTCACACCGATTCCCTGGCGAAGACTGATTCTGCATCGCCAGACCTGGGCATTC
>CAZNOE010000908.1:0-2811 GCA_964574525.1 uncultured Bifidobacteriaceae bacterium | reverse complement strand
CGGTCGCCCTCTGGCCCACTTCCACCGATGACGCGCTGGGCGTCGGCAAAGTCGGCGCGGGTCCCACGGCCCTCATGCTCAAGCAGCAGAACGGTTGGACCTACGGCGCGCTGGTCAACCACCTCTGGTCCTTTGCCGGCCAGAGCAGCACCGCCGACGTAAACGCCACGTTCCTGCAACCGTTCGTTTCCTACACCACCAAGAAGTTCACGACGTTTGGCCTGAACATGGAGTCCACCTACGACTGGGACAACCGCCAGTGGACCGTGCCGCTGAACGTGAGCGTCAGCCAGCTCTTGAAGGTTGGCAAGCAACCCATTCAACTCAGCCTCGGCGCGAAGTATTACGCCGAGAAGCCCGCCAACGGCCCGGAGTGGGGCCTGCGCTTCACCGTCACGTTGCTTTTCCCGAAATGAAGAACACAGTGACTAGTGGCGAGTGGCGAGTGGCAAGAGTCACCCTGACCAGTCGCGAGTCGAAGCGGAGGGAAGCCCGCGGTTCGGGGCGCTCGCCGCATTCAGGACCCGGCTTGCGTCTCGTACGGAAGCGGCAGGGCGATGCGCGAGTAGCTGACGGCAAAATGCTGCGCCAGATGTTCGCGATAGGGCGTGCAGATGGAACTGACGCGTTTGCCTTCTGCGACCAACCGGTCGAGCACGATCCTCGGGACGGTGTGAAGGTGACGGAGGTCCACCAGCGATTCTTCCATCACTCCGCCGCGGGGCAGGAAATACCAGCCGTAAACGCGGTGGGACCGAATCTGATCACGGATCAGTTGGGCTTTGAGGAGGCCTTGCTCCACGAGGTGTTGCGCGTTGTGGAGGACCGCCACCAGGACCCGGGTGGTCTTCGCTTGCGCCAGATCGCACGCCTGGGTGAGCACAACGACCCGCACACGCGATCTCACCGAGACAAACTGGGCTTGCGCTTCCAACGCCGACGCCAGCTCCCACTCCAACAACGGGCAATCGTCGAAAATGTCTCCCTGCGTCAGCGCCTCATGCGCCAACGGTTCGCGGTAGATCATGGCCGCGCATCCTCCTCGTTCCACTCAAATGGCTCGGGAAGAAATTCGGCGACCTCGCGAGTTTCAACACGCTCAGATGGGCCGGGCAGTGGCAAATCGCACGGCGCGGAGATGCATTCGTCAAGCCAAGGCGGGTCCGGCAGGAGTTCCCGCTCGCCGGCCGTCGCGGACAACGCGATCAGTTTCACTCGCACGCGGCCCGGCGGCAACTCGGGGCGATGGTCCAGTTCCAGCGTGCCATCGGATTTGAGCACGCCGTCAAGGACAATGGACGAATTGACTGCCATAAGCGTGGGCAACCTAGCCCGCCACGACGGACTCGACAAGCGCGTTCTCTTGATGTTTCTGCCGGCCCGAATCCTTAGCGAATCGGAGCGCGGATGCCTTCATCCGCGCGATGGGATATGCGGCAACGCGCGGATGAGGGCATCCGCGCTCCATTCACTTGCCGGTGCGCGTTTACGCACATCGCTAAGGATTCGGGCTGTCTTCACTGGCCACCGGCCCCTCGCCACTTAACAAAATTTGTCCGCCGCTGATTCAACCCAACCGCGCCACGGACAGAGCATAAAAACAAAGGCAAAATGAAACCAATCAAACTCAAACTCACCGCCCTCGCACTGCTGCCGGCGGCAACCCTGGTATTCACCTCCTGCTCCACCGAACCCCAAGCCGATGCTCCCAATTGGACGGCGAGCCAGTTCGGTGTGGCGGGCGGCGTCAAGATCGAAACCCGCCGGGTAACTGCCACGGTGACGGGCATTGATCGGGCCACCCGCAAAGTGACGCTCGTCACTCCTGACGGCACGAAGCAGACCTTCACCGCCGGACCGGAGGTGGCCAATTTCGCCCAGATGGAAGTTGGCGATAAAGTCAAAGCCACGGTCACCGAACAGCTCGTGGTCTTCGTGCGCGAGCCGGGCCAACCGTCGGATGACGGCGCCGCCGCGGCGGTGGCGCTGGCGCCGCTGGGCGAAAAGCCCGGAGCACTGATGGCGAGTACCGTGGAGATCACCGCCAAGGTTAAAGCCATTGATGTGAAACACCGGAAAGCCACGCTGCTCTTTCCCGATGGCACCACCAAGACTTTCCCGGTCCGTCCGGACGTGGACATGACGAAACATCGCGTGGGCGACGAGGTCGTGATCCGCGCCACCGAGGCCATCGCCGTTTCCGTGGAGAAACCCTGATGAAAAACCCGATTCAACAGGAGCAAACAGAGGACCGCGCGCCGTCCCGGCGCGCAGCGGGTGGAACGTCTGAACTCGCACCGGAAATATCCAACGCCTTCGTGCCATCGTGGCTGCTGCGACCGGGGACCGGTCGCGGTCCGAAACACGCCGGACCGCGCGCCGTCCCGGCGCGCAGCGGGTGGAAGGTCAGAACTTGCGCCGGAAATATCCAACGTCCTCGTGCCATCCTGGATGCTGCGACCGGGGACCGGTCGCGGTCCGAGCTGGGTCATCTCCGTTTCCTCCGTTACCTCCTGTTCAAATCCGGTAAACCACCGTCACACAACAACCAAAATTTGTCCGTCGCTGACTCAACCAAACCGCGCCACGGACAGAGCAAACAAACCAAAAACAAAATGAAAACAAAAAACAAACTCCTGCAGTACGGCTTGTCACTGCTGACGGCGGGCGCGGCGCTCCTGTGCGCCACGTCTTCCGTTCAGGCGGCGGGCAAGAAACCCAACATCCTCATCATCTGGGGCGACGACATCGGCTATTGGAACATCAGCGCCTACAACCAGGGCATGATGGGCTACAAGACGCCGAACATTG
>CAZNOE010000907.1:0-2814 GCA_964574525.1 uncultured Bifidobacteriaceae bacterium | reverse complement strand
GCCTTGCTGTCGCCCGTGGCCAGCAGGATGCAACGGCGCGCTTCGATGATGGTGCCCACGCCCATCGTGATGGCGCGGCGCGGCATTTTGTCCTCGCCGCCGAAGAAGGGCGCGTTCTGTTTGATCGTTGTCGGAGTGAGCGCTTTCACGCGCGTGCGCGAGCGCAGTGCGGAGAGCGGTTCGTTGAAGCCGATGTGGCCCGCCTTGCCGATGCCGAGGAGTTGCAAATCAATTCCGCCAAAGCGCTGAATCAACGACTCGTAGTTCCGACACTCCGCGTCGAGATCGGTGGCGAGGCCGTTGGGCAGGTGAGTGTTCCGCAGCTCGATGTTCACGTGGCTGAACAGATGATGATCCATGTAGTGGCGGTAGGAATTCGGATCGCTCGGAAACAGGCCGACGTATTCGTCGAGGTTGAACGTGCTGCACAGCGAGAAATCGAGCTTCTCTTCGGCATGCAGGCGCACGAGTTGGCGATAAACGCGCTCCATCGTTGCGCCCGTAGCCAGGCCGAGAACGAGATGCGAATTGGCGCGCAGGTCATGCGCGACGATGCGCGCCACGAGCGACGCGGCAGCTTCTTTGTTCGGCTGAATAATGACTTCCACAGGAAACCATTGAACCACGACGGGATATGATGCACACGAACAAAACTGCGGCGAATTCACGAATCTGGATTGAAAAGTATCCCTTTGAAACGAGGTTGATTTGAACGTCGCATTCATTCAAGGTCAGGAAAACGAGTTTATGCCACTAATCAATTGCCCGGAGTGCGGACGACAGGTCTCAACGGAGGCGCAAACGTGTCCGGCCTGCGGCTATCCCGTGGCGGCAAAACTCGCGGCGACGCAGCCGGGGGCGGATGCGCCACGCGACGAGTTGCTCCGGGAAATCCGTCCGTCTTGGTGGCATTTCTTCTGGCACCTGTTTTTTTTCTGGCTGATCGTGCCGCTGATCATCGCCATTTGCCGGCGCGCCGCCACGATTCTGCGCATTTATGCGAATCGCATCACCTTGGAGCGCGGGCTTTTCTCCAAGTGTTACCAGGATTTTATTCCCCGCGATATTCGCTCCATTGATGTGGACCAGAGTTTCCTGCAACGCCTCGTCGGCATCGGAGATATTACCATCTCCACAGCCGCCACCGTGGAAGCGGCGGAGAAGATTGAAGGCATCCCTGACCCAAAGGGCGTGCGCGAGTTGATTCTGGCGCAACGCGGGGACAAATAGCCCGGGCACGAGGTTAGTCGGTTTGCTTCGGGCCTTCGCTGATTCGCGAACCGAGGTACAGGATGACGATGCCAAACCCGCAATCAATCGGCCCCTCCCATAATCTCCACCACAACGGCAGTCCAGCCTGCCAATCAACGACGAACAGCGCCAATCCAAATACGACGATGGCGACGCCGAGGTATCGAAGCACAACACGATGTCGGCGCAGGTCAAACGACACGACCCACAGCAATCCACCGAGCATGGCGTAAAATGCCGACGTGGATCTCGCCAGGTAACTGACGATTGGCAGATCGGGCAGTTTGCCCAAACCAAGCTGCTGATGGATGGAGTCCATCCACGCATCCGGCACGCACACGAAGAACGCGGCCGTGAGCGCCGATGTGCCGAGGACTCTCAGGAACAATTTGAGGAGACTCTCGTGGTTGGACATAAATCTCTCGACTCAGCCTTCAGCGCCGTTTGCAAACGCCGTCAATTCGGGTATTCCTTCGCGCTCTCGGGAATTGTCGTCAGAACTTTGCGCTCCCGGACTTTGGCCTTGAGCAGCGCAATTTCGTCAGCACCACTGGTCAACGGCAACGCGACTTGTCCCCCTTCCGCGGCCGAACGGTAGAGCGCCGCCATGATTTCAAAACCTTTGTAGGAGTTCGCGAACGCGCAAGGATGGACTTTGTTGTCATCATCGAGCCATTCGGCCATCTGCTGGACGTAAGGCGGCATGTCTTCGACGTAATCCATGCTGCCCGGGCCGCTCTGATAACCGCCGCGCTTGGTGACCGCGCGCCAGCCGCCATTTGTGATCACCTCAGCGAAGCCTTCGCTGCCTTGCGCCCCCATCCGGGCTTTGCGCCACCATAATTTCTGTTCCTTGCTCGCGTCCACTTCCGGCACGTCGGGCGCGCCCGCGCCGCAATCGTAAATGCCGCGCACGCCGTTCTTGAAATGCGCGACCCCGGCGATGTAATCGGGCGAAGTGTGCAGATCGGCCAGCTTGCCGCGCCCGGCGGCCTGCGCCATCACCCACTCCGCCGGCGCGTAATTGTTGAACCAGCAGGTGTAATCAATCAGGTGACTCAGCATGTGCGCCGCCCAACCCGTGGCTGTCCCGTAAACCGTGTGAACTCTCCCAAGCGCGCCGCTGGCAATAATCTCCTTCACCTTCTTGTAATGTTCGCCGTAGCGATGCTGGTGGCTGACGACGGCCTTCACCCCGCTATTGTCGAGAGCCGCCTTGATTTGCAAACCCTCATTGCTCGACATCGCAACGGGCTTTTCGAACGCGATCAGCTTCGCGCCGCACTCAATGCCAAGTTTGATAAAATTGATCCGCAGGTTCGGCAACGTGCAGAAGCAAAACAAATCAGGCTTCAGCTTTTTGGCCAGTGCGGGGGCGTCCAGGCTCTTCTCCGGATTGCCGAGTTTGGGCGCGGCGTCATCGAGGCGTTTCTGGTCAATGTCGCAGATGCCGACGACTTTGAATTTGGGATTGGCATGGAAGGCGGTGGCGTGATGCACGCCGCGTTTGCCCATGCCGATGACGAGAACGGAGTAGGTTTTGCTCATGGAATAGTGTTTCAG
>CAZNOE010000906.1:0-2818 GCA_964574525.1 uncultured Bifidobacteriaceae bacterium | reverse complement strand
GTCATGGCGCGCGCTTCGGTTGGGAAGTCTGCTCATCGGGGTTTCCATCTTTACCGGTCGGGCGGCCGATCAGCCACAATGGGGCCAGGCCTGGTCGCGGAACATGGTTTCGGCCGAGACAGGTCTGCCAGATTCGTTCGATCCCAGGACCGGCAAGAACATCAAGTGGGTTGCCCGGCTGGGCACGCAGACGCACTCGACTCCCATCGTCGCCGGCGGGCGGGTTTACATCGGTACCAACAACGGCGAGCCGCGTGATCCCAAGCATCAGGGCGACCGCGGCGTGTTCATGTGCTTCGATGAAAAAACTGGAGCGTTGCTTTGGCAACTCGTCGTCCCCAAACGGGACGAGGATGCCTACATGGATTGGCCGGACACGGGAATGTCATCGCCGGCCACGGTGGAGGGTGACCGCGTTTATTTCACGGACAACCGCGGCGAGGTCGTCTGCCTCGATGCGAAGGGCATGGCCAACGGCAACGATGGCCCCTTTCGCGACGAGGCCGCACACATGACATCTCCGTCGAAGCCCGGTTCGCCGCCCAAGCGAGTAGCTGGCGCGGAGACGCGGCCCGAACCGTTGCGCCCGCCTGCCGATGGAGTTTTACTCAAGCCCGGCCCGCTCGATGCGGACATCATCTGGCTCTTCGATCTGCCCTCACAAGCGGGCATCTGGCCGCACGACGGCGCGCATAGTTCGATTCTCATTCACGGGAATTATCTCTACCTCAACACGGCCACCGGCGTGGACAACACCCACAAGCGCGTGCGCACGCCCGATGCACCCAGCCTCGTCGTGATTGACAAACGCACCGGCCAACTCGTTGCGCGAGACCGGGAGAACATCGCGCCGAATGTTTTTCACAGCACGTGGTCGTCGCCGTCGCTGGGCGAGGTGAATGGGCGTCCGCTGATTTTTTTCTGCGGGGGCAACGGTGTGGTGTATGCCTTTGAAACTTTGGAAGACCCCTCACCCGGCCTTCGGCCACCCTCTCCCCGTCAGACGGGGAGAGGGCAGGGTGAGGGGAACCTGCGAACGTTGAAAAAAGTCTGGCAGTTTGATTTCGACCCCACGGCGCCGAAGGAAGACGTTCACAAATACAACACCAACCGCCGCGAGGGCCCGAGCAATCTTTACGGAATGCCGGTCTTCCATCGTAATCGCGTCTATGTCGCCGGCGGCGGCGACATCTGGTGGGGCAAGAACGAGGCGTGGCTCAAGTGCATTGACGCGACAAAGACTGACGACATCACGACGAACGGTCTCGTCTGGTCCTTAGCGTTGGAAAAGCATGTTCTCTCCACGGTGGCAATTCATGATGGCCTCCTATTCATTCGCGGACTGCGGACGCACGTTCCGCTGCCTCGATGCCGAGACCGGCAAGCCTCTTTGGACGCACGAGATTAAAGGTGATGTATGGGCCTCGCCGCTGGTGGTTGATGGAAAAGTCTATCTGGGCACGCGGAGCGGAAGCTTTTATGTGTTTGCAGCGGACCGGGAAAAGAATGTTCTCAGCACGATGGAACTGGTGGACCCTATCAGCGCTACGGCGACCGCAGCCAACGGCGTCCTCTACGCCGCCACCATGAGCCGGCTCTACGCGGTGCAAAAGAGAACCCCCTGACCGCAAGCGCCGCCCCACGAGACGGCCCGGTTATTTTCAAGCCTTCGCCTCTCCCTTTTCCGCTTGGTCATAACTTGCCAGAGGATTAGCAACAAACGTCCAGCAAATGTCTCCAATTAGTTCTTGTAACGGATGGAACGCGGTGCTCCAATTTTGTCCAGAGCCGCGCACACTATGATTATTGAATGCAACAGGCGCGTTGCCGACGTCAGATCACCGATTATTGCCTCGGCAGTTCCAACGTTGGGTGTGCAGCGGTGGTGGCTGGCGAGCATTCGGACGTACGGATTGAGCGTGACAACTTCGCGGGGTATGCAGGCTGGCGAGTCGCAGTTCCATGAGGGCCTTGGGTAAACAAATCGGTTTGGGCGTCGCGTTGGTGTTCTTGGTCGCGCTCGTCACCTTGCTGTTCACTTTCCTCGGAACGATTGCCGCTGCTGCGCTGGTCGGAATGATGGCCGGGGCCACCCGGCAGTGGCGGTGGCAGATCATTCTCGTCTCGCTGGTTTTCCCAGGGGTGATCACAGCGTTCATGCATTTCACGAAAACCAATCTCACGGCTCAGCAGAACTTCGTGCTGCCACTCGTTTGTTTCGGGGCTTTTTGGCTGACGTATCTGTTGACGTGCGCCCTCGGTTATTTCGAAAAGCGGGACTACTCCTCAGTGGAACTACCTGGCGCGCCTGCGACGCAGAGTGAATCGGTGCAACCTGCAACAGCGGCGAACACCGATGCGCAATGTGATGTCACGGTCGCTCCGCTCGTGGTTCGCGCGGAGACATTGTGTGAATCGGGCCTGGCGGAATTGCAGGGAACATGGTCGCGGGAGACTCCCGGTGTGAACGGCCAAGCCTGCAAGAAGGTAATCGAGGTGGCGCGTGGTAAACTGGCGATGAGCATGGTCGGCCTGGATGGCGCGGCGCGCGTGGTTTGCCAGGGCGATGTGAGATTGGAAAGTTTGGGACCGTTCAAGATTCTCAAAGTTCTCGGACCGCAAGCCGGCCGATCGGTGGATTCCGCCGAACACACAAACCCTGAGACCTGGATTTACAGAATCGCCGGGCGTCGGCTGGTCCTCGCATCGAATCTGGAAACGGGCGCCGACGTCGGCGAGTCAACGCTGGAAACTTACCTCAAGCTCTAGCCCGCAAATTTCATAGGCGGGTTGAACAAAGAAGCGGCGAGCGAGTCAG
>CAZNOE010000905.1:0-2826 GCA_964574525.1 uncultured Bifidobacteriaceae bacterium | reverse complement strand
AACACGGACCTCAACGCCGCGCTGGCCGCCGTGAACGACGTGCTCAAGCAAAACCAACGCGTGCTCAAAGACCCCGCGCCCGTCGTTATCGTCTCCTTGCTTGCGGATTCGTCAATCCACATCGCCGTCAGGCCGTGGGTAAACGTGCCGGATTATGGTCCAGCCAACGGCGACATTAACAAGGCCATCGTGGAAGAATTCCGGGCGCGTAACATCTCGATTCCATTCCCGCAACGCGAAGTGCGCCTGCTCAACCCACCGGCGTGACCGAAACCCTGGCGACCGGCCAATCGCCCGTTCATATTTGGCTTGGGAACTTGTTCGCGTGGACGGGTCAAAGCGCGACGTTCTCAGCGATTTCATCCCCGTCGCAACGCCAGACTTGCAGCACGTCACCTTTGCCTTTCTTCCACCGGCGAAATTCCTCCGGCAACACGCGCTGGGTGAGTTTGCGTTCGCGGACGCCGCTCGCGTCGCAACCGAGCAATAATGCGTGCGCTTTGTAAATGCGCGGGTGGCCGATGACGCGCGCCGCACCCGCCGGCAGCAGTGGCGCGGGACGTTGGTCCAGCACGAGGAAGCTGAGCGGCAAATCACGCAAATCTATTCCCATCATGTTGGCGAACCGCGCCCAGTTGCCGTCGGTGAAAACCGCCGATGGCGGCGAGGCAAAGTGATGACACCAATGGCGTTTGTTCTCGGGCACGAGCATGCCGCAGCGCTCTTGATGCGTGCAGGGCGCGGCAACGTGGAACTGTTCGTGCAGCCGCGCGCGAATCGCAATCAGTGTGCGACTGGCTTCGTATGTTCCCGGTTCGATCCAGATCACTGACGTCGCGAGCGCGGCAAAACCGGCGAGCGCTTCGGTTTGTTCCGGTGTGAGTTCGGTCAGCACGTGGCTGATCAGCAATGTGACGGGTGGAGCGCCGGTCTCCGACCCGGCGCGTTGGGACAGGGCAACGGTTTCGCGCCGCATCGGAGACCGGCGCTCCAATTCAGTAGGCGCCGAGGCCAAACCGCCGAGACCAGCCGTTACTTTCAGATCGGGATATTTTTCGCGCGCCCGCTTCGCTGCAAACGAGGTTGCCAGTGAAGATCGATCCCAAAGATGCACTTTGGAAATCGAAGTCGGACCAAAGTGGTCTAGGAACGCACGGCTCGCGATGCCGCTGCCGCAGCCCCAATCGAGCAATGCCCCGCCCGGCGGCGACCAACCGCGACGTGTCAGTTCGTCCAGGACGTAATCCCATTTCCACCCGATGCGCTGCGCGAACGTGGCGTCATAACTGGCGAGGTCATTTTCGGTTTGCCAGTAGTCGGTCGCACCCGCCGTGCCACCGAGAAACGCGGCTCGCAAGCGTTCGAGCGAATTCCAGTCAATCGAATCCCAGTTCATTCTTCTTCTGCCACAGCGACGTGAGGCTCAAAAGAGTCAGAGCTTGCGCACGCCGGATGTCACAAGCAATGGATCGAGCGAGTGTCGCTGAATGCCGAAGAACGATTTCAATTCCTCAATCTGTTTCTTCGCCGATTCATCGGCGAACGGCTCGCGCTCGCGGGTTGCCGCGATCATCAGGTTTTTCGGCGTGTGTTCCGACGCGACAAACTCAAAAACTTTTGTGCGATAGCCCGCCCATTCCAAAAACAGCGCGCGCAACCCGTCCGTGAGCCACTCGGCCATCCGTTCTTCCATCAACCCGTGCCGCAAGACCGGTGCGAGCGGTTCAGGTTTGGCGAATTGCGGGCGGAGCTCTTTGTGACAGCAAGGCGCGACAACGATGAGCTTCGCGTTGAGTTCGATGCCGCGGCGGATGGCATCGTCAGTTGCTGTGTCGCAGGCGTGCAACGCGATGAGCGCGTCCACGCGTGGTAGGCGCGCGGATTCGATTGTGCCGGAGACAAATTCCAAGCCCTCGGCCTTGATCTGTTTCGCGAGTTTGTTCGTAGCCGCGACCAAATCTTCGCGAGCTTCCACGCCGATGACGCGCACGGGCTGCTTCCAAATCCGGCTCAACAAATGCCACGCCCCAAAGGTCAGATAGCCTTTACCGCAAGCCATGTCGACGATTTGGAGCTCCGGCCTCCGGCCCGGCGTGTCGGGGGCGTCGGTTCGTGCCGGGTCGGAGACCGGCGCTCCAATCCACCCGCAATCCTTCGCGAGATGCGAAAGGATTTCAAGGTAGCGATTGATCTGCCTGTGTTTGCCGGCCATTGAGGCGCGGAGCCTGCCATCGCGGTCGAGCACGCCGAGGCCGTGCAGCCAGTCGTCCGCCGATTTGTCGAGCAGTGTGTTGCGCGGCTGATCATGTTCGCGGGACGGTGCGCTTTTGCTGGATGGTTTGTGGTCAATCAGCCGCGCCGCACCCGGCTCGGTGGAAATGAACTGCCAGTCGCGCGTTGTCGTGCAGAGCAACGCGCTGCGAAACGCCCCACCGAGTTGTTCGCGCAACCAGCCCGCGCTTTCACTTGCGGCAATGTTCCTGGTCACGTCATGCGTGGCATGGCGCAGCGTGAGCGAAAGATGCGGGACGCCTTTCAACATCACGCATCGCCCGAAGATTTTCTGTGGCGCATCCTTTCCACCGGTTGGCGCGGACAAAACCAGTCGCACGAACGCGCCGTCGGCCAGGCTGGCCGAAAGTTTCTCGCGGAATTGTTCGATGGGTTCGATCTTCGACATCGGTCGCGTCAGTATGAAGCGTCGGGTGGGAACGTGCGAGCCAAACGTCTGGCTTGCGTTGCCGCGAGATTCTTTGAATTGCATCATCACTGCGCTGTGCTAAAAGTGCGCCGATGAATCCCGCCGCGCCTCAGAACGGCCAGCCC
>CAZNOE010000904.1:0-2828 GCA_964574525.1 uncultured Bifidobacteriaceae bacterium | reverse complement strand
TCCCGGTCCAGCTTCTTTTTCAAAAGTGGGTTACTGAGCGGTCCCACACCCCTGCCGCGCGACCATTCACTTTGCGTTTGCACTGGCCGGGCCGACCGGGCAGCCTTCCGCCACGATATGCGAAACGACCCTCCGCCGCCAATTGCGCCAGAGATCCCTCGATTGAAACCCCGCCCGTTCGCCGCAACGAGCCTCTCGGCGGCTTTCACATTTCTGATCGCGCTGGCTGTCCACGCCGCGCCGCGCCACGTTTATCTCACCTGGCAAGGCGATACGAGCCGCACGATGACCATCAACTATCAAACGTTCGAGCCGACCGAAGCCAGCGCCGTTTACTTCGACACCAAATCCCGGAACGGACGCCCCAACGAATACAGGCAAACGGCCACCGGCACGTCGCATCAAATCGAAGGCTTGCTGGACGAGCGAAGGATCCATTGGGTCGAATTAAGCGGTCTGCAACCGGGCGAGACCTACTACTTCATTGCCGGCGATTCGCAGAATGGATTCAGCCGGGAGCAAAAATTTCGCACTGTGCCCTCAGGCCCGCAGAAGCTCCGATTCGTCATCGGCGGCGACATCGGCACCAGCGCCAGTGTGGCCCCTCTCCTCCAACAGGCGGCGAAAACATCGCCCGCTTTCGGTGCCGTCGGCGGTGACATTGCTTACGCCAATGACGCATTGACGAACTATCAAAGGTGGGATGCGTGGCTGGACCTTTGGGAAACCAACATGGTGACTCCGTCGGGCTACACCATTCCGATGGTTCTCGCCATCGGCAACCACGAAGTGCGGGGCACGAACTACGCGACGGCCACGGCCAATTTCTATTTCGGTTACTTCGCACAGAACCCCGGCCGGAGCTATTACTCGCGAACGTTTGGGGAAAACCTGGTGATGTTCCTCCTGGACTCGGGCCATTTCCGCCCACACGACGGGGATCAGGCGGTGTGGCTGGACGCGCAACTTTCCGCGCATGCCAGCGTGCCGCACAAGTTCGCGGTCTATCACGTGCCGTTATACCCCAGCTATCGTTCCGCGGAAGGAGGCGGCTCGGTGAAAGGCCGGGAAACCTGGCTGTCTATTTTTGACAAGCACCACATCACAACCGCGTTCGAACATCACGATCACACTTTCAAACGAACGCATTTGCTGCGAGAAAACAAGATTGACCCGCAGGGGACACTGTACCTCGGTGACGGCTGTTGGGGACAGCCCGCACGGAAGGTGGGACCGACACGTCAATGGTACGAAGTCAAAGCCGCCAGCATTCAACACTTCTGGCGCGTGGATGTGACCCGAAACCACGTGGAATACCGCGCGATCAACAAAGAGGGAAAGGTCTTCGACGTCTATCCCACCAACGCCTCGGGAGCCAAGGCAGCAAGCAAAGTTTACGAATCGCTGACGCGCCCAGCCCCAGCAACCCCGCCGAAGTCCGCCACGCCCTGAGCGTAAATGACGAACGAACATTCCCGCCGCGATGGCAACTCGCAACCTGAAGCCTTGCCACTGCCCGGAGAAACACCCATTATTCGCCAAGAAGCATCACGAGCCTCCGACCACTCGGGCCGTGAAACTGAAACGCCACTGACCGGAAAGAAACAATCAACTATGAAGCGAATCATCATTCTCGGAGTAATTGCGCTTGTAGCGAACGCGCTGTCCGCCGCCGACTCCAACCCAAAAGAAAAAGTCACGAACGCCACCAAACAACTGGGAGACAAAGCAAATTATAGCTGGACCACCACGACGAAGGAAGCCGACGGCAGTGCGGGGCGGTTGGGGACGATTGAGGGGAAGGCTGAGAAGGGAGGCGTTACGTGTCTAAGCTTTTCGGTGGGCGCCCTCCCGGTGGAGGTTTGTATGAAAGGCGACAAGGGCGCAGCCAAAGCGTTGGAGGGATGGCAAACGTTCGACGATGTTGCGGCAACTGGCGGTACCGCTGCTGCCGTCGTGCGCTACCTGCGCAGTTACCAGGCTCCGGTTGCAGAGTCCACCGGTCTGGCCGGCAAGGTGACGGACCTCAAAGAGGCGGACGGAGCCATCTCGGGCGAATTGAAGGAGGATGCCGTCAAAGAGATGTTGCTTTTTGGTGCGCGCCGCCGCGAGGGCCAGGAGCCGCCCAAGACGACTGACGCCAAAGGCTCCATCAAGTTCTGGATCAAGGATGGCGCGCTGACCAAATACGAGATCAAGGTTCAGGGCAAGGTCACGGCCGGCGATCGCGAATCCGACATCAATCGCACCACGACAGTCGAGATCAAGGACGTGGGCACAACGAAAATGGACGTGCCCGACGAAGCAAAACAGAAGATGAGCTAGCCGCACCTGACATTGCGCTGTCGCATAAACTGGTCACTATCTCTCGTCCATCATTTGGCCTGCGCGCTTCTTTCTTTCGTGGAGAAACATCTTATGAGCATCCGGATGTTTGGCGTGTTGGCTGCCAGCCTGGTCTTTGCTTCCGGACTGTCCATACGCGCCGAGTCACCGGCCGCCGTCTTCAAAGCGGGCGCGGCCAAACGGGATGTTACTCCCAAAGAACCGGTGCCGATGTGGGGGTACGGAGCGCGCCATGCCGCGCTGTCCACGGGGACATCGGATCCGCTTAATGCCAGTGCCGTGGTGATCCAGGCGGGCGAAAAAAAGCTGGCCATCGTCGGGCTTGATCTCGGGCGGTCGCCTGCGGAAAAAACAATTCAGAACATCCGCGCGCGCATCAAGGATAAGGCCGGCATCGAATATTCCTTCATCGCGGGTTCGCACACACACCACGGCCCGGTGTTGGAGTTGACGGACGAGGACGGCAAGGGCAAAGGCAAATT
>CAZNOE010000903.1:0-2833 GCA_964574525.1 uncultured Bifidobacteriaceae bacterium | reverse complement strand
GACCGGTGGCCACGATCAAGTGATCAAGGTTTGGGACGTGACGAGCCTGACGAACGACCTGTCTGCGGCAGAGCCCCGTGAACCAATCAAGAGACTCAGGGGCCATCCGGCGACCGAGTTGCTGGGGCGCGTGCCATCTGAGGATGGTCCTCAACCGATCAAGAGACTGAGAGGCCATCATGCGATGATTCACGGTCTCAATTTCGCACCGAATGGCCGATCGTTCGTCTCCGCGAGCAAGGATGGCACTGCCAAATTCTGGAACCCGTTTCGGGCTGTGGTGTCGGACACGCTTCCAAACAGCGAGCGGCTCGCCTGGTTTTCCCCTGACGGCGCGCGGATGACCACTTTGAACCACGATGGCCGCTTGCACCGTTGGGATACCCGCAACCGGGCGGACATCGGCATGATCGGTCCGGATCTGCACGATCCTCGAGTCAAAGGATGGACGATCTCGGATGACGGCGAAAGGCTGGCGGTCGGCAGGGAAAATGGAGGCATCGAGATTTGGAACTTGAAAACCGGCCAACTGGATAAGTCGTTCCCACACGCCAGCACCAAGATTGGTCGTCTGGCCTTTATCGGTCACCTGGCCTTTAGTCGAGATGCCATCTTGCTCGCGGCGGCGAGCGAACGACCTGCCGGAGCGGACGGAGCGGCCGATCATGCCACGCTCCGCATTTGGGATACCGCTTCCGGCGCCATTCAGAGCACTTACACCAACGCATTTGGGCCGCTGGCGTTCTCCTCCGACAGACGCCGCCTGGTTTCGACACGATTGGATGGGAGCGTGGTCGTCTGGGACCTCGGCAGCGGCCGCTCCGTAGCTGAGATCGAAGAGAATTTTACCTGGATCGGAGCGTTGGCCCTTTCCCCCGATGACCGCTTGCTGGCGACCGGCAGCGAAGAACCGGTGGTGAACCTCTGCGACCTGGTCACGGGAAAAATAATCGATTCCTTGAAAGGCAGCCGCATGTGCATCGACGGTGTGGCGTTCGCTCCCGATACCAGGACCATTGCGACCCGGACGGTGGACAGCGCCATGAAATTCTGGAATGTGGCTACCGGCAGAGAGATCTTCACGCTCGGCCCGCTGAAGGCTGTCCATTCCTTCCTGTTCTCGCCCAATGGCGAATACCTGGCGATTACGAGGGACTCCGAAACTCGCGGAGAACGGCGCGTGGAGTTGTGGCGCGCGCCCGCGTTCGAGGAAATCATTGCCGCCGAACAGGCGAAGGCCCGCAAAAAATGAAACCGACAGCGAAACGTTGCATCCCATTCGTCCGGTTTGGTTCGCGTCCGGAGCGGACTGGTGGCTTCGTCACCGGCGGTGGTCTGGTGCGGCTGTTTGATCCCGCCAAGGGCGAGTTGATCGCATCCGTCCACGGCCACCTTAACGCGGTCTTCGGGATCGCCTTCTCCACGGATGGACGGCGGTTGATTTCCGCGTGTGGCGGCAGGGACGTGGTCAAGCTTCCAAAACCTGGCGGGCATCGCCACGCGGGAAGAATGCCGCATTCAAACTTCGAATCTCCGCCGTTGTGTCACGTCAGCCAAATCGCGTTTATCAGCAACTGCGGACACGGCTTCTTCCAGCTTTGATCTTCCAGTTTCACCAGAACGTGGCGCTCTGCTTGGGCAGGGCGGATGAACAAATCTTCGATTCGAATGATACGATTCCCCCGCCGACGGCGCATGAATGATGGAAGGGACGTTTCTCTTCACAAACGCGGATCGGATGTGGCCTTGGCTGGCTTCGTTGGATCTCGAGTTACAAACTGAAAATCCAAACCAATATGAAAACAAACACGTTTCTCGTTTTCGCCGCGGCCTTTGCCGCTGCGATCCACTCCACCAACGCTCAGCTTATCATCAACGGAAGTTTTGAGACCCCGGATACACCCACCTATATGTACATCTATGCCGGCCAGAACACCCTTGCGCCCTGGGTTGTCGGCTCTCCCTACGTGGAGGTGGGCGACGCCGTCGGCAACGGCTTCATCACCGGCGCGGCATTCGAGGGCGTCCAGATGCTCGACCTCCATGGGCGACTCACACAAGCCTTCGCAACCACTCCCGGCTCGCTCTACACAGTCACCTTTGCCTACACCGACCACCCCGCCGAGCCCGCTGCGCCGGGGCCGGCGTCGGCTAGAGTTCGCCTCTTCGACGGGTTGGGAGATCGCCTGAATCAGACATTCACTCACACCGGCGCTGTCTCCAACGACTTCAAGTGGACAGTCTTCAATGGGCAGTTTACCGCGGTTACGAACACGACCAGTTTGGAGTTTACTCCATTGACCACTGTCCGCCCTGGCGTCCCCGGCGGCATCTTGCTCGATGCGGTCCAGGTCACTTTGGCACTGCGTGCGACGGTCACGATCCGGACGTCTCAAGTGGAAGTGTGCTGGAACAGCCAATCGAACGTCACCTATCAAGTGCAGTATCGTTCGGACCTGACCACGAACGTCTGGACTTCCCTTGGCGGTTGCATTCGAAGCACCAACTCCACGACTTGTGTTTATGACCCGATTGGCGTGAGTCAGCCGCAACGCTTCTATCGTGTCGTCCTGACGAATTGTGTTCCGTGACTCGGATGCCAAGCCGTCTGGTGCGCCTCAACTGATCCATCGGCGACGATGCAGAAAGTGCGAAACGGGGCGGCGGAGTAATTCCTCAACGCGGCCGAGCCGGGCGGCGAGGCGCGATGGGTGGCCACACCCGAGGCTCTGTGAGCGTGTCCGAAAAAACGTAGCAACTGGCGTAAGGAGGCTCACTCTTCCGTCGAAAGTCGCGAGTGTCCAAAGGAATTTGAGCCTCCTTACGTGTGAAA
>CAZNOE010000902.1:0-2836 GCA_964574525.1 uncultured Bifidobacteriaceae bacterium | reverse complement strand
CGGGTCCCACGCTCATCTCCGTGTCAATGAACCCCGGCGCGATCGCGTTGACGAGAATGCCGCGCGGCGCAAGTTCGAGTGCGAGGCTGCGGCAAAACTGGTTGAGCGCAGCTTTGGCCATCGCGTAGGCGCTCGACCCGGCCTCGGCGCGTTCGCCGTGAACGGAAGTGATGTGAATGATCCGCCCGCCATCCGGCATCAGCGGCACCGCCAGGCGCGTCATGCGGACGGCGCCGTTGAACATGATGTCGAAGGGCTTTCGCCATTCTTCCAGCGGTGACTTGATCACGTCCGCCGGGAGACTCACGCCCGCGCAATTCACCAGCACGTCCACACGACCCCAGCTTTCGCCCAATCGCTTCTCCATGGCCGCGACGGCCCCGACTTCATCGTAGCTGCCGGGACAAACGAGATGCTCGCCGGGCGGAAAACTTTTCACCAATTCACGCAAGCGCGCTTCGCGGCGGGCGTTGACACACACATCGCAACCGTCCGCTGCGAAACGAATCGCCGTCGCACAACCAATGCCGCTCGAAGCTCCGGTGACGATGATTTTTCGGCGGTCACTCATAGCTCAGTCATTCCTGTGACCGGCCGGCCCGGATTGAAACTTGCGTCTCCAGCGTTTCGCCGGGTTGGAGCACGGAGCATTGGTTTTTCGACGCGGCTTCGTTCACGGACAGGGGCATCGCGGTGCAAGGCTCGAGCACCACGGTGTAGTGACCGAAGAAACCGCCGTAGGACGCGAAGATCCACGCGTAAGGAAAAACGCGCGTGTCGAAGTGATACGCACACTCCAGGCGTTCACGAGGCCGCCGCCACGTCATCCGGCCTTCGCGCAAATCGAACAGGTAGAAAAAATCCATCGTCCCGTCGGCGGCGGGAATCACGTTGGCGGACTTGCCCTCGATCTGCGGCCACGCGAACGGGGCCGGCGTGGAGAACCGCGAGTAATTCAAATCCACGACCTGCGCCTGGCGCGCGGGGCATTCGATCACGTCGCCCGCCTGCACCGCGAGCGCGGCGTGAAGCTTCCAAAGAAATTGCCGCGCGCGAGCGGTGGGATTTGAAATCCGGTAGTCCACGTCCAGAAACGGCCCGTCGGCGCGCAGCGACATCTCGCGTTCGTATCGCAGCCCGAAGCGCGGCAATGTGCCCGCGAGCTTCAGCCGTTCTCCATCGCAGCGCCAGTCGAGCGGCAGCGTCCACAATTCGCCGTGGTCGGGACAGGGCACGCCGTTGATCTCCTCCGGAATGTCGTTTGGGAACAACTCATCTATGCCGCCAAAGAAATTCGGATCGTACTCACTGCCGGCGGCGAGGCATTGGAGTGGCAATGCGCGATTGCGCCAGAGAAATTCGTGGCCGCTGGATTTTTCCACCAAGCTGACGACGCGCCCGCCGACGCCGGGCGCGACATCCACGCGCAGCGCGTCCGATTCGAGCCGGACAAGCGGCACGCCGTCAAGGTTGAGGTCTTCGCGAACGGAAATCATGAAGCGTTCCTACCAGAACCAGACGTAAATGCCCACCAGGATCGCGCTCAACACGCACCACCAGAGCCAGAGATTCGCGTACCACGCACCGGCTTCTCCGGTTTTGAGCATGGAATGATCCCACAGGTTTGGCGAAGCCGCGCGGCGCCAGCGCATCAAACTGGCCACCACGAGAGCGGTGCCGATCAAAACCACGAGTGCGATGGCGCTGGGGCTGACCGCCGCAAGCCACAGGATCATCGCCGAGGCAATCGCTGCAATGCCAAGCCGCTTCCCGGAATGTCCGACGCAACTGAAAACGATCATCACCACCACGGAAATGAGCGCGAAGGCGCCGGCGAACACCATCGGATTCTCGAGATTCGCCGGGAGGAAATGAATCTTGGCGTCGGCCAGGATGGATTTTCCCAGCGTGAACGGGATGGAAAGGATCGCCAGCCACAGGCAGGCCAGCGCGCCCGGGGCGGCGGCGCGTTGCCACAGCGCGGCAGCGAGAAAGATCACCACCACCGGCGCGGCCATCGGGGCCCAGATGTCTTGCGAGTAGCGGAAGATGTTTTCCCATTTCATGACGACCGGCGCGAACAGAGCGCCGATGAGGAGGGCGAGCGCGCCCGACCATTTACCGACACGCACGAGCTTTTGCTCCGACCACTCGTGGCCTTTCCAGCGCTGCACGATGTCGAGCGTCACGAGCGTGGAAGTGGAATTCACCAGGCCCGAAACGGTGGACATGATCGCGCTCAGGATCGCGGCGATGACGAGGCCGCGCATCCCCGCGGGCACGACCGCCGCCACGACCGCGGGATACGCCGCATCCGGATTTTCCAGATGCGGATTGATCACGCGGTAGATCATTCCCGGGAAACACGTGGCCAGCGGGATGAGCAGTTGCAGTCCGACGGAAAAGAGCACACCCATCTTCGCGTGCCATTCGTTGCGCGCCGCTAGGCAACGTTGGTTGATGTATTGGTTCGTGGCGTAATACCAAACGTTCGTCGAGAGCATCAGCACCACCATCGCCGTCCAGGGCACTTCGTGGTCGGCCGGTGTGAACAGGTGCGCCTGCTGGCCCGTGCCGAGCATGGCGGTGAAGTTCCAGCCAATCTTCGCCATGCCCGCGAAGAACACATACAAGCCGCCGCCCAACAGCAGCACGCATTGCAGCGAACTGGTCCACGCCACGGCGGTGAGTCCGCCATACACCGTGTAAGCGCCCGTCACCAACGCGAGTGCCCAAACGCCGGCGATCCGGTCGATCCCCCACATTTTTTCCAGCGCAAAACCGGCCGTGTAAAACACGAGTGCGAAGTTGACGAGGACGTAGCTCGCGATGGTCA
>CAZNOE010000901.1:0-2844 GCA_964574525.1 uncultured Bifidobacteriaceae bacterium | reverse complement strand
CGGAGTTGGCGAGGCATCCCGAGTCGGTCACCGGCCAATGCCTGCGGGCGGAGAAGAAATTTCCGGCTCGCGGGGAACGGCGCCGGGTGGAAAGTGAGAAAGTGGGAAAGTGGGTGTGTGGGAAACTAACGCTCCGCAGTGCGGCGGTAAATAACTTGAAAGACCTTACGGTCCACTTCCCTCTGGGGCGGCTGGTGCTTATCACCGGCGTGAGTGGCTCAGGCAAGAGCACATTGATCCGCGAGTGCCTGTTGCCTGTGCTGGCCGAAGCCTTGAAGTCCCGGAAGGCAAATCGCGCAACACGTTTCGACGACAAGGACGAAGGACGGGGACGATTACGACTGAGCGGCCATGAATTACTCAAAGCTGTGTACGAAGTTGACCAGTCGCCCAGCGGGCGCACGCCGCGCTCGGTGCCGGCGACTTACGTTGGTTTCTTCGACGACATCCGCGCGCTGTTCGCACAAGTGCCCGAGTCGCGGATGCGAGGTTACTCGCCCAGCCGGTTTTCCTTCAATAGCGCGCAAGGCCGTTGCCCCGGGTGCGAAGGCGCTGGTCAGATCAAACTGGAGATGAATTTCCTCCCGGCGGCTTTCCTGCGCTGCGAAACCTGCAACGGCACGCGGTTCAATCCCGAAACCCTCGACATCCAATACGGTGGGAACAACGTCGCCCAAGTGCTCGATCTCTCGGTCGAGGAAGCGTTGGAATTCTTCTCGGGAATTCCTAGAATCAAACGCCCCCTCCAGGCATTGCACGACACCGGCCTCGACTATTTGAAGCTGGGGCAAACCAGCCCCACGTTGAGCGGCGGCGAAGCGCAACGTGTGAAGCTCGTCACACATTTGCTGACGGGATTGAAGGAAGCGCAACAACTACACTTGCAACCCACCCCTGACCCCTCCCAGGAGGGGAACAAGGCGGCGGGCACTGCTCCCCTCCTGGGAGGGGCCGGGGGTGGGTTCAGCGGCGGCGAGCGCATGCTCAGGCGAAATCTTTTTATCCTCGAAGAACCCACCATCGGCCTGCACATCGCCGACGTGCGCCGGCTCGTGGGTGTTTTGCAGCGGCTGGTGGACGCGGGCCACTCGGTCATCGTCATCGAGCACAACCTCGATCTCATCGCCGAGGCGGACTGGGTGATTGACCTTGGGCCGGAAGGCGGCGACGGCGGCGGACGTATCGTGGCGGAAGGCACGCCAGAGCAGATAGCGCGCAACAAACACTCGCACACCGGCCGGTTCCTGCGTAACGTTCTCGCTGGCTCATGAGTCTGCCGTACGAAGAAGTTTTCGATGGTGCAACCACCGCACGCCTCGCTCCCGGCGTGCGTCACGAGTTGATTTGTTCGCGTCTGCACGGTGTCGTCAAGGCGAGCACAGCCAACATCAACAGCACGCGCCTGCTTTCGCCGCGCACACGAATCCAGGTCGCAACCACGACCACGCTTTGTCCGGACCTTGCATTGGTGACAGTGGCCACCGGCAAGCTGTGGCTCGCCGCAGAGATCGTCAACTCTGACGACCATCGCAACGACACCGTGCTGAAGAAACAGATCTACGAAGACATCAAAGTCCCGCGGCTGTGGATGATTGATCCGCGATATGACAACGTGGAGATCTATCACGCGAGCGCGTACGGGCTGATGCTCAAGGGCATTCTCGCCGGGCGCGAAATCCTGACAGAGAACTTGCTGCCGGAGTTTGCCTTGACGATTTCGGAGTTGTTCGCCGCGCAAAAACCTGCTTGAAAATGCGAACGGGAAAAGCCTGGATGGTTCGCCACGCCTCTCTTCGCCTACTGCGATTACGGTTTCTCGCTCTGGGCTGCACCGCTGTTCTGTCGGCCTGCCACACGTCGCAACAGGGCCCTGTCGGTTTGGAGCATCTGACGATTTCGAAAGACGGACGCGGTTTTGTCGGAGCCGCCTCAGGGAAGAAATTCACCCCGTGGGGTTTCAACTACGATCGCGACTACAAGCTGCGCCTCTTGGAGGAATATTGGGACGCGGAGTGGACAACCGTGGCCGAAGATTTTGGCGAGATGAAACAACTCGGCGCGAACGTGGTGCGAATTCACCTGCAACTTCCGAAATTCATGGACGCGCCCGACAAACCCAATCAGCACGCGCTCGCACAACTCGGCCGCCTCGTGAAACTCGCCGAGGAAACCGGTCTGTATCTGGATATCACCGGCCTCGCCTGTTACCGCAAGGCGGAGGTGCCGCGCTGGTTTGATACGCTCGACGAGGCGGGCCGGTGGCGCGCGCAGGCAAAGTTCTGGGAAGCGATCGCCGCGGAGTGCCGCGACAGCCCGGCGATCTTTTGTTACGACCTGATCAACGAGCCGGTCGTTCCCGGTGAACCGCGCGAAGCCGGCGATTGGCTTATGGGCCAACTCGCGGGCTTCTACTATGTCCAGGCCATCACGCTTGATCCCGCGGGCAGGTCGCGTCCCGAAATCGCGCGCCAATGGGTCGCGCAGCTCGTCGGGGCGATACGCAAACACGACAGGCGCCACCTGATCACGGTCGGCTGCCTGCCCACCACCGGCGCGGGTTTTGTGCCCAGGGAACTATTGCGCGAACTCGACTTCATGTGCGTCCACATCTATCCGAAGCGCGGCGAGTTCGCCGACAGTTTGCGCACGCTGAAGGAATTTGATGTCGGCAAGCCGGTCGTGATTGAGGAAATCTTTCCGATCAACTGCAGTCCGGCGGAACTGGGCGAGTTCATCGAACAATCGAAGCCACTTGTCAGTGGCTGGATTAGTTTTTACTGGGGGCAGACGCCGGAGCAGTTGCAAGGCTCAACAAGTGTGGTCGGCCCATTGCTTCGCGATTGG
>CAZNOE010000900.1:0-2854 GCA_964574525.1 uncultured Bifidobacteriaceae bacterium | reverse complement strand
GGCGGCGAGGGTGTCGGTCGCGTGGACGATTTTGTCGTGTTCGTTCCGTTCGTGCTGGTCGGCGAAGTCGTCGAAGCAGAAATCACCGAGGTCAAAAAGAATTTCGCCCGCGCGCGGCTGATACGCGTGACGCAGCCCTCGCCAGAACGCGTCGTGCCGGCGTGTCGCTATTTCGCCGCGTGCGGCGGCTGCCAGTATCAGCACATCGCTTACGAGGCTCAGCTTCGTATCAAGCACAAGCAGATTGCCGACCTGTTCCAGCGCATAGGGGGCGTGCGCGCGGACGTCGTTGCACCGGTCGTTCCGTGTCCGCGGCCGTATGGCTATCGCAATCGCATCATGATCCGCAGTCAGTGGAACAAGCCCGCGCAGAAGTTGAACATCGGGTTTATCCGGTGGGATGGCGGTCTGGTGGAGGACATCGAGGAATGCCAAATCGCCGAGCCGGCGCTCAACGAGCAGATCAAGCATGTCCGCGCGCATCCGCCGCCCAAGGGTGGGATCAAAGTGGTGTTGCGCATTCCACCGGAGGGCTGGGACGTGCCGCCGGATTCTTTTTTCCAGAACAATTTTTCCCTTTTACCCAAGCTGGTGGAGGTCGTTCGAGAATGTCTGCGGAGCGTTGGAGTTCAAGCTTCAGCTTGTTCTGAAGTCGAGCAACGGCCTCCCGACGGACAAGCTAAAGCTTGGACTCCAACGGGGTGGCATTTGGTGGATCTGTATTGCGGCGTCGGTTTCTTCGGGATCGAACTGGCGGACGCGGTCGAATCGTTTGTTGGCGTGGAATATGACCAGCGCGCAATCAAGGCCGCGCGGCGCAATGCCGCGGCGCGCAACCGAACGAACGGCGAGTTCATGGCGGCAACCGTGGAGGAGGCGCTACCCGAATTGCTGAAGCGCTTTTCGCCGCGGACTTCTACCGTGCTCCTGGATCCACCGCGCAAGGGTTGTTTGCCGCCGACACTTCATTTGTTGCGGCGCGAGCGGCCCGCGCAAATTATTTACGTCTCATGCCATCCGGCCACCATGGCGCGAGACTTGAACATTCTATGCTGTGACGGTGTCTTTGATGTGGTGCGCGTGCTGCCGCTGGATATGTTTCCGCAAACTCAACATGTGGAATGTGTCGCGGACCTGCGCGCCGCGGAAAACACGCCCGCGTCGCCGGACTAAACTAATCTTGCCAAGCCTCCGGGCATTGTTTCAACTTGGTCATTACATGACGATGGAAAAAGAGTCAGGACAGGGCCGAAGACTCGTCCGCGGCGCCCTGCCGTGGATCGTTGCGGTGGCCGCCCTGGTGGTTTATCTCCTCACACTCAACCCTTGGGTATCGCTGCTGAACCTGTCGCAGGTGGCGGGCACGGCGGGCTGGAAGGGACAATCCGAACTCCTCGCCCCCGTGTATTACATCGTCACCTTTCCTTTGCGTTGGCTTCCGGCAAAATGGATTCCCCTGGCGCTGAATCTGTTTTCGGCTGCGTGTGCGGCCTTGACCCTCGCCCAATTGGCGCGTTCGGTAACGTTGCTGCCCCATGACCGGACGGGCGAGCAGCGGGAGCGCGAACGCAGCGAGTTTTCATTTCTCAGCATTCCCCTCTCCTGGCTGCCGCCGTTGATGGCGGTATTGGTGTGCGGCCTGCAACTGACGTTTTGGGAACACGGCACCAACGGCACCAGCGAGATGCTGGACCTCCTCATGTTCGCGTACGTGATCCGGTGCCTGTTGGAATACCGGGCTGATGAGCGGGAATCCCGCCTGCTGCGCGCGGCCTTTGTTTGCGGCGCGGGCATCACGAACAATGTCGCGATGCTTGGTTTTTTTCCAGCGTTCCTCGTCGCGTTGATCTGGCTGCGCGGGCTCACCTTTTTCAATTCGCGCTTCCTTGGCCGCATGATGTTGTGCGGGCTTGCGGGATTGTCCCTTTACCTGCTGTTGCCAATCCTGGCCAGCTTGTCGAAGACCCAGCCAAGCGGCTTCCTGGAAGCGCTCAAATTCAACCTGGTCTTCCAAAAGAGCATCCTCTTCTTCTTCCCGAAGAAGACGCTTGCGCTCATGTCACTCACCTCGCTGGTGGCGGTGCTGCTGCTGACGATTCGTTGGGGCTCGCACTTCGGCGAGACGAGCGAATTTGGTAAGATGCTGGCAAAAGTGGTGTTTCACGTCGTCCACGCCGCATTGTTCCTGGCCTGTCTGTGGGTGGCGCTGGATCCCCCCTTCAGTCCACGCAACGTTGATTTCGGAATCCCCGCTCTAAAACTCTACTGTCCGTTTCTGACCTTCTACTATCTCGGCGCTTTGAGCGTGGGCTACTTCAGCGGCTATTTTCTGCTGGTCTTCCGTGGGGTACAGACCCGATTCCGCCGTACGTCGCCGCTGGCCAAGCCTATTCACCTTGCCGTAACGGCCGTGGTCCTGGCGCTGTTCATCTTGGTGCCTGCGATCCTGCTGTACCGAAATCTGCCGCAGATCCGGGCGACGAACGGCCCCCTTGTAAGGCAATTCGGCAACGCCCTGGCGGAAGGGTTGCCGAAAGGCGGGGTGCTGCTCAGCGATGACCTGCGTCGCCTTGTGATCATCCAGGCGTGGTTGGCACAGGCCGGCCGTGAGAAAGACTATGTCGCCGTGCATACTGAATCGTTGAAGTGGCCAGCCTACCATCGCGATTTGCACCAGCGGTACGGCCAAAAGTGGCCGGCGCCAGCCGCTTTGAAACGGAGGGAGCCGCTGATGGAGGACTCCGTGCTGGTCGAATTGATGATCAACCTTTCCAAAGATTCCGAAATCTCGTACCTGCACCCAAGTTTCGGTTACTACTTTGAGTTCTTTTTCGGCGAACCCCGCGGATTGACT
>CAZNOE010000899.1:0-2858 GCA_964574525.1 uncultured Bifidobacteriaceae bacterium | reverse complement strand
ATCACGCGCTTGCCAGGTATCGTTCGATGAACTCTTTCGGTGCGATGGGTTGAGGCTTGTAACCGGCGGATTTCAACGCGATGAAATGAGCGTCGTCCGTTAGAACGAAGTCGGCCGCGGCAGCGATGGCGCAGTCGCAGAACTTATTGTCGTCCGGGTCGGCGGCGATCACATTGAAACGGTAACGCGCTTCGACCTGCAGAATATTTCCGTGAAGTTGCCCCAACAAATCCAGCAGCGTGCTTACGTCGCGCCACCGCTCCGGGCCGGAGAGCTTGGTGGTGACCTCCTCGTATTCCAACAGAATCTCCGTGGTTGCCGCAAGCGTCAGCTGCCCATCCAGCAAAGCGCAGGATGGCATGGTAAGGCTGCTTGCGACCGAAGATTTGAAGAAAGACGTTGGTGTCGAGGCAAACCGTCATGCGTAACGGTGTTTGGCCCGGAATTGTCGCACCAACTCAGTCACGCGACGCATTTTGCCCTGCGCCTGATCGTAGTCGAAGCCTTCAGCCAAGCGATCGGCGAGTGCTTCGGCCTCGATCTGAAGCAACACGCGATCAAGAAGCACCAGTTGCTCTCCAGACATTCGCTCGATCTTCTCGTGCAGGATGGGCTTCAGCTTGTCCGGTGTAACAGGGCCGGCTGACGCGTTGCTTTTCATGGGGAGAAGATACGCAGAACCCGCCACTGCGGCAAGCTTGACGCGAAGTATCCAAGGGTTGACGGGAATAGTGGAGTCCCGACTCAATTGACCTGGCCGGTGATTATCAGCGCTTCACTTCACTTGCGCGCCTGCGCTGACTTTCACTTCAGTCTTGATGGAATTGGCGATGAAACACTGCCCGTGCGCGGCGTGATGCAAGTGATCCTCCTCGGCGGGCGTGGGTCGCCGTTCCCCGCCGTAGGCAATCCGCGGGTGAAGCGTGATCGCACTAATCCAGGGCACGCCGCCATCGTTTTTGGTCATCACGCCGACAGCTTCGTCATCGTAGCTGTCCACTTGGAATCCTTGCTTACTCGCCAAATGAAGAAACGTGAGCATGTGGCAGCTCGAAACCGACGCAACAAATGCCTCCTCTGGATCAACGTGGGCCGGATTCGAAAACGGCACCGGCACCACGGATGGTGATGGCGACGCCGGCACCGTGGCACCGCCATCGAATGTCCACGTGTGCTCGCGCGAGTATTTGCCTTTGAGAAAATCGGGGCTGGTGCGTTTCCAACTGATGGTTGCTTTGTGCCCGGACATGGCGACTGTTACTCCTTCACCACTTTGACCGAACCGGCGTTCGCATCGTAAACGATTTTCATTCCGTGCGGCGGTTCGGGAATTCTCGGAATGTATTTCTTCTCGACCAATTCATTCAGGTCTTTGGGGAAGCGGCCTTCTTGAACGTTGAAAAGCTGGATGGCTTGATTGAGCGACGCTACGTCCACGGTTTTCACGGCGCTTTGTTGTCCCTTGGCCAGGCCGCCCAGGTAATTCGCGGGCGCGTTCAGCGGATTGCCGTCGCTCGTGGCGGCGTTGGTGGTTTGGGCGGGCTTGTCCGATTTCTCACCGCAACCGGTGAGCAAAACGGCGACCGCGGCTGTGATCAACAGGGCTGTTTTCATGGAGGCAGTGTAAGCCCGCTGCACGGAAATCCAAGCACAAGCTGGCCAATCATTGGAGTGTGTTGTCGGAGTCGAGTTGCTTCGCGAGAAACCATTTTAAGTTGCCCGGTTCGCTGGTTTCCCACCAAAAAGAACAAACCGGGCTTGCGCCCGGTTTGTGTGCATACAGCTTTTGGTCGGCGACCGCGTTACTTCGCTGCGGGCGCGTTCGTGTCTTTTGGCGCAGGCGGAGTGGAGGAGTCGTCAGCCGGCTTGCAGCCTGCCAACAGAATGGTGCCCACCACGGCCAACAGCGCAACGACGGAGAACAGTTTTTTCATAGTGGTCGTAAGGTCATCAAAGGGCGGCCAGAGGACAAGCAAAATGTTTTATCATCATAGGCGGGCGGCCAGGTCCCGTGCCTGCCGGATCAAATCGAGATCGCGGACCAAATCGCCAAACCGAAACCGCGGCACACCGCTTTGGCGCTGACCCAGCAATTCGCCCGGACCGCGCAGTTGCAAGTCAGCCTCCGCAATGCGAAAACCATCGGCCGTTTCCTCCAACACTTTCAGCCGCTCCCGCGAATCCGGTTTGAGCGCGTCCGAGATCAGGATGCAATACGACTCGTGCGCTCCACGTCCGATGCGTCCGCGCAATTGGTGAAGTTGCGCCAGCCCGAACGCCTCGGCGTTTTCAACCAGCATCACGGTCGCGTTGGGCACGTCCAGTCCCACCTCGATGAGTGCCGTGGCCAGCTGCACGTTCACGGCGTTAGCGCGAAATGCTGACATAACCGTTTCCTCCTCCTGGCTGCTCAATCGCCCGTGCAGCAGCCCGACACGAAACGGCGCGAGTTGCCTTTTCAGGTTCTCGAATTCCTTCGTCACCGCCTTCAGTCCCCCGATGCCGCTCTCTTCGACGCGCGGATAAACCACATACGCCTGCCGCCCCTCGGCGAGGCGTTGACGGATGAACTCCCAGACTTTCGGCAACTTGTCGGACGGGCGGACGAATGTTTTGATCGGAACGCGGCCCGCCGGCAGTTCATCAATCACGGACACGTCCAGGTCGCCGTAGAGCGTCAGCCCCAGCGTGCGCGGGATGGGCGTGGCGGTCATCACGAGCAAGTGCGGATAACGGCCTTTGCGGACGAGTTCCTCGCGTTGCGCCACGCCAAATTTGTGCTGCTCGTCAATGATGACAAGGCCGAGGTTGGGGAGGTCGAAGCCCAATTCGATGAGCGCGTGAGTGCCGATCGTGAG
>CAZNOE010000898.1:0-2861 GCA_964574525.1 uncultured Bifidobacteriaceae bacterium | reverse complement strand
CGATCTCAATCTGCGCGTCTGACACGATCTCAATCAACTCGTCTGACAACTCGAAATCGCTGTCATTCTTGGCCATATATCTCAAGTAAACATTCGTGTTGCGTTATGGCCTTTATGTTCCGCTTGGGAGATTATGTTGTCCAGAGAAAGTTGCGTGCATTTGAGGGGCCTTGCCAAGCCAGTCACCCATACCGATACGGCTTGCTCAACGCAAACGTGTTCGGCAAATGCCGCACCTCACGCACGGCGCCGTCCAGCAATAACACCTCCACGATGTCGAAGCGGATTTTTATTTCGGGATTCTTGAGCAGTTTCAAGTAGTCGAGCGCGGTTTGAGAAAGCAGGCGGCGTTTGCGGGCGTCCACGGCGGCCGCGGGTCGCGTCCAATCTTCTGAAGAACGGGTCTTCACTTCCACGAACACGAGGCAATCGTCGTCGCGGAACACCAGATCAATCTCGCCGCGGTCGGAGCCGAAGTTGGCCGTGAGGAATTTCAGGCCCTGCCGTTTGAGGTGGTTCCTGGCCGCCCGTTCGCCGAGCGTTCCGCGACGTAAATGCTCCGGGATTTCTTTGCGAACCAGCCAGGTTTTGATGTTTTGGACAAGTGTCATCAGCGGTCTTCGGGATTTGAATTGTCGCGGCTCGGTGCTGCGTGTTTTATAGCCTGAGCCAGAGCAAAGACAATGATTTGTTGCCTGATATTCAAGACGCACCCAATCCTGCTCTTATTAACACCGGGCTTCAGCCCGGTGTCGAGCGACCATGGAACGCTGAAACCGTTTCAACGGTTTTGCCACACCCTGGAAACCGTTGAAACGGTTTGGAACTTCACCGCGCTTCCCACCGGGCTGAAGCCCGGTGGGAATGAGAGAGCGCTTTCAGTCGCATGAGATACGCGCTCATTCATCGCGTTTGCCCCGTCTGCGACAGCCGCGACACTGCGCCGCATTGGCAAAAGGGTGAGCTCCGTCTGGTGCGCTGCCCCGAATGCGGGATGATTTACGCCAGTCCGATTCCCGCCGGCATGGCGAGCGGCGAGTTTTACGACGCGGCTGGTAGGGATTACTATCTTTCGCCGGCCAAGCTGGAGAGCGATTACGCGGACGTGCGCTTCGAGCGCGAGCTACGGCTCTTTCGGAGATTCTGTGCGCGCGGCTCAGTGCTGGACGTGGGCTGTTCGTCGGGCGCTTTCCTGTTTCAGCTCAACAAGCGCTGGCCCGGCGATTACGAAATCCTCGGCACAGACGTGAGCGGCGCGCCGTTGGATTACGCCGAGTCTCGCGGCGTGCCGGTCGCGCGCGGGAATTTTTTGGAGCTGGATTTTGAGGGCAGAGACGAACCCACCCCTGACCCCTCCCAGGAGGGGAACAGCCCGTCGTGCGCCGCTCCCCTCCTGGGAGGGGTCAGGGGTGGGTTTAGCGGGACAGAGAAATTTGACGCCATCACTTTCTGGGCGGTGATCGAGCACCTCCCCGAGCCGAAGCGATTTTTGGATAAGGCCCATGCGATTCTCAAACCCGGCGGACTGTGCTTCGTTCTTGTTCCCAACTTCAAGTCGCTGGCCACGCGTTTGCTCGGAGCGCGCTACCGTTACATCTATCCGCAGCATTTGAATTATTTCACGGCGCAAACGCTGCGGAAATTAGTCGCGCCGCAATTCGCGCTCGTCCAACTCCGCACCACGCACTTCAACCCGATTATCATCTGGCAGGATTTTCGCGATCAGGGCCGCGAGGTGACGAACGCGGAACGCGCGGAATTGCTGAAGCGCACGACCCGCTACAAGCAAAGCGCGGCGATGAAGCCGGTACAGGCGCTTTATCGCGCTTCGGAAAAAATCCTCGGCGTGCTCAAGCTGGCGGACAACCTGGTGGCGGTTCTGCAGAAGCGTTGACCGGCCGGGGAGCGTCGGTGGCAAACAGTTCGAGCTCGGTTTCCACCGGTCGGAAGGGCGCGAAGCTGCGGCGGTGAATCGCACACGGCCCGTGTTGCGCGATCGCCGCGTAATGCCGCGGAGTTGAGTAGCCTTTGTGCTCGGCGAATCCGTAGCCCGGATACTGTTTATCGAACTCCACCATGAGGCGGTCGCGCGTGACTTTCGCAAGCACGCTGGCCGCGGCGATGGAATAACTCTTCGCGTCGCCGTCCACGAGGGCGGTTTGCGGATACGCGAGCCAACGGATGCGCAGACCGTCAATTAATGCGTGCTCGGGTCGTGGCTGAAGCTGATCGAGCGCCAGGTTCATCGCCCGCCACGCAGCCTGCCGAATGTTGATGCGATCAATCATCTCCACCTCCACCGTCGCGATGGCGTAGCGAATGTCCGGATCCGTCGTGATGATTTGGAAAAACTTTTCGCGCTGTTCCGAATCGAGTTGTTTGGAATCGTTTAAGCCCCGGAGCTTGCGTGGAAGGCCCGATTGCAACCACGCACACGGAAAGACGACTGCCGCCGCCACCACCGGTCCAGCCAGCGGGCCGCAGCCCGCCTCGTCCACGCCCGCGACGATGGTCAGGCCCTTCTGCCACTGCCCGCATTCATGCGCGAGACGATGCCAATATTTCGCGGCCATGTTCGCCGGAAATTATCGCCTGTTCCGGGCGAGCGCAACGAATCGTTTTTCCACGGCGCAACTAAACGATTTCGACCGGATGGGTTGTGAGCCAAATGTCGAGTTGCTGGAAGCGTTGCCTCAGTTTTTCTTTGAACTGAACGAAGAATTGCCGGTTATCCGGTGTGTCGGACACATCCACGAAGACACGGGCGAGCGCGTCGCGATACGTCTTGCCCTCATGCCGCCAGATACCGTGAATGATTTGCGTTTCGCAGGAAACGGAATGGAATTTTGTCTCCAACTCCA
>CAZNOE010000897.1:0-2867 GCA_964574525.1 uncultured Bifidobacteriaceae bacterium | reverse complement strand
AATGGCGGGCCTGGCTTTTTACGTGTTCAACGCCATGTTCAAACGGACCCAAAGCTCCAGCGAATCGCGAGTCGCTTCGTTGGTCGGGCAATCGGCTTCCGTCATCACTCCCATTCCCGAGAATGGCGTTGGAGAAATTGCCTATGTCCAGGGTGGCAGCCGCTACACCGCGCCGGCGCGAACGGAGAACGGCAAACCGGTGCCCTCCGGCAAACCCGTCAAGATTTCACGAATCTCTGGAACGCAGTTTTACGTCGAGATCGTTCCCTGAATAATCATCACAATCACTCAAGAAGAAAGGCCCTGACAATATGCAGATTCAACCCATGCTCGCCGAGGTCACCAACACGGTAATGGTCATCGGGGGCGTCGCGGCGTCGCTGCTGGTCCTGTTCGTCTTCATCGCCATCTGGGCCAGCCGTTACACGAAGGTCGGCCCGAACCAGGTGCTCGTCATTTCCGGAAAAAAACACCGCATGACCGACCCGGACGGACAGGTGCGCGAAGTCGGCTTTCGCGTCGTGAAGGGCGGCGGCGTGTTCGTGTGGCCGGTGTTCGAGAAGGTGGACATCCTTTCGCTCGAACTGCTGACGATTGATGTGCAGACGCCGGAGGTCTATACGAGCAAGGGCGTGCCCGTGAAAGTGGACGGCGTGGCGCAGGTCAAGGTCAAGGGCGACGACATCTCCATCGCCACATCGGCGGAACAGTTCCTCAGCAAGGGTGTTGATGAGATCAAGAACATCGCCACGCAGACCTTGGAAGGCCATTTGCGCGCGATTCTCGGTACGATGACCGTCGAGGACATTTACCAGAACCGTGATGCCTTCGCCTCGAAGGTGCAGGAAGTGGCTGCGGGCGACATGGCGAACATGGGGCTGACCATCATCAGCTTCACCATTCGCGACATCCGCGACACGCAAGGATATTTGGACGCGCTCGGCAAACCGCGCATTGCGCAGGTGAAACGCGACGCCCAGATCGCCCAGGCCGAAGCCGATCGCGACGCGATGATCAAGTCTTCGCAAGCCACGCAAGCTGGACAGGAAGCCAAGTTCGCCGCCGACTCCAAGATTGCCGAAGCCCAGCGCGATTATCAGTCCAACGTCGCGGGTTATCAGGCCACGGTGAACCAAAAGAAAGCCGAGGCCGACCTCGCCTACGATCTGCAGAAATACAAGACCGGCCAGCTTGTGAAGGCGGAGGAAATCCAGGTGGAAATCATCTCCAAGCAGAAGCAGATCGAGTTGCAGGAACAGGAAATCAAACGCAAGCAACGCGAACTCGAAGCGAACGTTCAGAAGCCCGCCGACGCCGAACGATACAAGGTCGAGACGCTGGCCAACGCCACCAAGTTTCAACTCGAAACGGAAGCGGCGGGTGCTGCCTCCGCCGCCAAAGCCAAGGGTTTTGCCAATGCCGACGTGGCCAAGGCCACGGGTATCGCCGAAGCCGAAGCCAATAAGGCGCGCGGTCTGGCTGAAGCCGCGGTGATCGAAGCCCAAGGCAAAGCGACGGCCTCCGCAATGCAGGCCAAGGCCGAGTCGTTCAAACAATACAATGAAGCGGCGGTCATCGAGATGATCGTGCGGGTGCTGCCGGAAGTGGCGGGCAAGATCAGCGAGCCGCTCAGCAAGACTGAGAAGATCGTCATTATCAACAGCGGCAATGGACCGGGCGGCGGCGCAAGCAAGCTGACCGGCGATGTGACGCAGATCATCGCGCAGTTGCCGCCGGTACTGGAGAGTTTGACGGGCGTGAAGTTTGAGAAGCTGCTGGAACAAGTCCCCGCGCTCAAGAAGGCGATGGGGAAGGAAGACAAGGAGAAAAACTGATTATGGGCTGGGGCAGAATGTTATTGCTCGGCAATGTCGGCCAGCAACTCGACATCGGTGATTTGGACAATGAGATCGCCGGGATGCAGAGCGCTTTTCTGGAAAACCAGCAGGTGGACCTCAAGCAGGCACAAAGCCTCGCGCTGTTGCGGCAGGAGAATCAGGAGTTGAAGCTGTATCTCGCGACGCTGATGCGATTGCTCGTGTCCAAAGGCGTGCTCAAGCAGGAGGAAGTCGAAACTACCGTGCGCGCGATTGAAACTGAAAAGTAAGCGAAAGGAAAACCTATGGAAGCAATTGTCGGACTGGGAATGGTGCTGTTGATATTGCTGTGCGTGGGACTGGGGTTGGCGATGTTCGCGTTCTGGATTTGGATGGTGGTTCATGCGGCCCAGAACAAAGGACTAAGCGACGGCGAGAAAGTCGCGTGGGTGCTCATCATCGTCTTCGTCCACTTCATCGGCGCGCTGATCTATTTCCTTGTGGGGAGGCCGAAGGCTAAAGAGATGAGACCGATGCAGCCCATCGCCATCTAAGGGCGCAATGAGGCTGAAACGATCAACGCATGATGTGATGATCGCGGGAGCCTGACGTGGAACAAGGTTGATCCAATTCATTGCCGCCAGTTCCGGTTCGTTTGAAGGCAGTTCCGCGTCGCCGATTTTTTGTTCACGTGCGCACCGACGGTTCGGGACGGACCTAACTCATCGCGCACCGAACTTCTTGGAAGTTCCTCCGCCGATTTTCCTTGGTGCAAACGCGAGGAATCTGTGTTAAACGAACACCTATGAAACCCGTGTTTAGCATCCGCCGTGCTCGCGTCCGCCGCGGCAGGTGAGGAGATCCTTATGATTATTACAAAGAAAGCCCTGCCACGACGGACGTTCCTGCGCGGGATGGGAGCCACGATGGCGCTGCCGTTGCTGGAGGCGATGATTCCGGCCGCGACCGCGCTGGCCAAAACACCCGCCAATCCCGTGCGCCGCCTCGGTTTCGTTTTCATGCCGATGGGCTGCGACATCACGCGGTGGA
>CAZNOE010000896.1:0-2869 GCA_964574525.1 uncultured Bifidobacteriaceae bacterium | reverse complement strand
GGGCTTTGGTTTTCTTGTTGGTTGACTACAAATATGTCGCGCCTACGGCGCTGCGGGGATTTGCGGCGGCGCAATTTGCGCGGTCCGATTTGCGCGTGACGCACTTTCCACTTTGAACTTCGCGCACCAAAACCCTAGCCTCCCGGCGTGAGCGACAATTTGCCGAGCATCACCGTCATCATCGCGGCGCGACCTGATCACGCCGAGATCAAAGCCTTGCCGGCAGTTCGCGCGCTCGATTACCCAACCGACAAACTCGAAATCATCATCGCGCGCGGCCAGCAACCCTCCGTCCAGCGCAACGCCGCCATGCGTGCGGCCCGCGGCGAGGTGATTTACTTTCTCGACGATGATTCGGTCGCGCAGCCAGGCAACCTGCGCCGCGCGGTCGGGCATTTTCGCGACCCGAAGGTGCAGATTGTCGGCGGGCCGAATCTGTGTCCGCCGGACGCGCCGGCGCGCGAACAGGTTTTCGCACTCGTGCTGGGAAGCTGGCTCGCGTTTGGCCCAAGCCGCGCCCGTTACACGCCGGTCGGCACGCTGCGCGAGACGGGTGAAAAGGAATTGATCCTTTGCAACCAACTCGCGCGCCGCGAAACGATGTTGAGGCACGGCGGCTTCAACGAAGCGCTGTATCCCAACGAGGAAAACGCGCTGATGGACGACATCCAGAAACACGGCGGGAAGCTGCTCTATGACCCGGCGTTGTTTGTCCATCGCCGTCCGCGCGGGACGCTGAAGGCGTTCGCAAAAATGCTGCGGACTTACGGGCGGGGACGGGCCGAGCAGTTTCGGGTGAATCCCACGTTCGGCTCGGCGTTGAACTTTGTGCCGCCGGTGTTGCTGCTTTATCTCCTCGGATTGCCGGTGGTGTGGCTCTTCGCGTTCATGACCTGCCAGCCGCGAGTGGCCGGATACTACAACCTGCCACTGTATCTCTACGCACTGGCGGTTCTGGTGCAAACATTCGCGCTTGTGCCGCGCGGCGGGATTGTTCGGAGCGTTTGCGCGTTGCCGCTGATCGTGTTGTCGCATGTGCTTTACGGTTTCGGTTTCTGGCGCGGGCTGTTCACCCGACTGGAGCCGCCTGCGAGAGACGCCGTGCCCCCGGTCACATTGGAAACCGTGCCGCGATAGTCTCCGACATGCGCGTGAAAAATCCGCTCTGGGCCAAGGCCATCAAGACCTGTGCTGATCCGCCGCGGGCAAAGCATTTCTTTGACCTGCTCGCGGCCACCAACGCGGGATCGTCATTGGACAAGGTTTCCGTCGAACAGGCACAAGTGTTGACCGCGCTTTTCAGTGGCTCGCCGGCGTTGAGCAATCTGCTCGTCGCCAATCCCGATTGGCTGGCGTCGCTCGATATCGAACACATCCGCCACCCGCGCCGAAAGCAAGGATTGCGTGGCGAAGTTGCAGTCTGGTTGAAAGCGCTTTTGGAAGCGCGTGATTTTTCGACAGCCTACACGCGCCTGCGCCAGTTCAAACAACAGCAGATGCTCCGCATCGCCGCGCGCGACCTCGCGCGCCTGGCCGACGCGCCGGAAATAACGCGGGAGATTTCTGATGTCGCCGATGTTTGTCTCGATTCGCTCTGGGAGATTTGCCGGCAACAATTTATCGGCCGTTTCGGCCAGCCGTATCATCAGGACACCAATGGGCAATGGCACACAACCGCGTTCTGCGTGCTGGGCATGGGGAAGCTCGGCGGGCAGGAATTGAATTACAGTTCAGACGTGGACGTGCTTTTCGTTTACAGCGAGGAAGGGCAGGTTTTCAAAGAACCGCCCGCGAAGGAAAAAACTCCAGCGGCCTCGATGTCGAGCCACCAGTTTTTCAACCGCCTGGCCGAAGCTTATATCGCGGAAGTCACGCGCATGACGACGGAGGGTTGCCTGTATCGCATTGATTTGCGGCTGCGTCCCGAGGGCGATGCCGGGCCGCTGTGCCGCTCACTCGCCGGCTACGAAAACTACTACGCGCAGTGGGGACAAACCTGGGAGCGAATGATGCTCATCAAAGCGCGGTGCGTGGCCGGGGCGGAAGGATTGGCTGCCGAATTTCTGGAAATGATCCAGCCATTCCGCTTTCCGCGCTCGGTCAACACGCGTGTGATAAACGAAGTCGCGGCGGTGAAGGAACGCATCGAGAACGAAATTGTGCGGGCCGGAGAACTGGAGCGGAACGTGAAGCTGGGGCGCGGCGGCATTCGTGAGATTGAATTCATCGTGCAGTCGTTGCAATTGCTGCACGCGGGCCGGCAGCCGTTTCTGCAAATCGCGCAGACGTTACCGTGCCTGGCCAAGCTCGTTCAGTATCGTCTGCTCACGGCGGATGAAGCCGAACAGCTCGAGGCCGCCTACTGTTTCTTGCGCGACGTTGAGCATCGGCTGCAAATGGAGGAGAACCTCCAGACGCACACGATTCCCGCCGACCTCCACGCGCAGGAGCGGCTGGCGAAACTGATGGGCTTCCGCACGCTTAAACAATTCGACGCCGCGCGCCAGACGCATACCAGCAATGTGCGCTGTGTCTATGATCGCTTGCTCCGACCCGAAGCACCGGAGCCGCCGTCGCAATTCCCGCCGACTTTCGACGGCGCCGAGACGGAATGGAAAGCGCTTCTGGCCAGGCATTGGTTTCGCGACGTGGATACGGCGTTTCGCGTGCTGCGGGAATTCGTGGAAGGTCCCGGCTACACACACGTCTCGCCGCGCACCGTGGAACTGGCGCGCCAGCTTTTGCCCAGACTGTTCGGATTGTGCCGCACCGATGACGGCAAATCCGACACCTTCGTGCTGCCGCCGAAAACCCTGTCTGACCCGGACCGCGTAGTGACGCGGCTGGATAATTTCATCAGCGCCTACGG
>CAZNOE010000895.1:0-2872 GCA_964574525.1 uncultured Bifidobacteriaceae bacterium | reverse complement strand
TAGAAGAAAGCGCTGTGGGTGCCGGTCCATTGGAGCAGATACGGGAATGCCAGCGCCGTGATGAAAGAGCCGAGGTTACCGGCCATGTTCATTGTGCCCGAAACGGTGCCGGCATTTTTCCGCGCGATGTCAATGCACACGGTCCACGAAGGCGCGATGGTCATGTCCGCGCCAAACACCGCCACGGACAAACAAATGATCGCGCCAAGTGCAGTTTCCATGTGAACGCTCGCCAGCAAACCGGCGGCAGCCAGGAAAAATCCGGCCATCGCGGGGAGACGTCGTGAGGCCGTCCAGTGACCGCGGCGATAAATCCAGTCTGTCATTGCGCCGGCGACCCAATGGCCGACGGCCCCGGCCAGCGGCGGCGCGGCGGCGAAGAATCCAGCTTCCACCATCCCGAGCTGGTAACGGCCCTTCAGATACGAAAAGAGCCATGTGAGGCAGAAGAAGAAAGTGAAGTTTGAGCAGAAGTACTGCCCCATGAGCAGCCACACGTTGCGTGAGCCGAACAGGCTCGCGGTTGTCAGCGGCGGGACGATTTCGTTGCCGGCCACGGCTTGCTGGCGGGTCTGGAGGATTTGTTGCTTTTCTGCTTCTGAAATTCGCGGATGCTGTTCGGGATCGTCGCGAAACCACCAATACCAGAAGGCGGCCCAGAGGATTCCCACGACACCAAGAACTACGAAGCTCGTGCGCCAACCGAACTCGCGCACCATCCACGCCACTGCGGGCAACGTGAGCGCAGCACCGATGCGAGCGCCGGAAAATGTGACGCCTTGCATGATTCCCCGTTCCGACATGGGAATCCAGGAATACACGGCACGCGCGCAGCCGGGAAACGCACCCGCTTCCCCCGCGCCGAAGAGGAAGCGACAGACCAACATCGAAACATAACCCTGCGCGGCAGACGTCGCGGCGGTGAAGATTGACCAGAAGGCAACAACGGCGCTCAGGACGATTCGCGGGCCGAGCCGGTCGGCGAGAATTCCGCTGGGCACCTGAAACAGCGCGTAGCCGAGCGCGAAGATGGAAAGCACCCAGCCCATTCGCGTGTCAGAGAGGTTCAAGTCCGCTGCAATGTTGCTTTTGGCGGAGGAGATGCAGACGCGGTCTACGTAGAGCAACATGGACAGGAGAAACATTCCAAACACAAGCCAGAAGCGCGTGGGGATCATCCGCGACCGCGGCCCGGGGAGGTTCGTTTCAACGGTGGAATCAGTCACAATGTCGCGGCGCGCAAACAAGTCGCCCGTTTCGAGGTAAACAGTATGAGGTCAAATCCGGCGCGCAATAAGCAAGCGCTCCAGATCAAACGCAAGTGCTGACTTGCCGCCGCGTTTCGAGCGGAGCTTCTGTGACTGGGTGGCGACCCGGCTCGCCGTTTCCTTTGCGGGCGGCGCGATCGAGCAAGCGCCGTGCTTCGGCGAGCCCCGAATGGCCGACTTGCATGACGGGGACGCGGGTTTCGTGCTTGATCTGCGCGAGGCTGATCTGACCGAGCACCAGCACGTCCACTTTTTTCGCGAGCTTGTCCATTTCGCGATGAACGAGTTCGTTGTGCTGTTCGATTTCGCCCTTTTGCAGATGCGCGAAAGCGTTCTCGTTCACGGCAATTTTGATGCTGATGGAAACGCCCGCCGCTTGCGCCGCGCGTTCGAGCTGGCGCTGCGTGGCCGCCGGGCTGGTGGGCACGGTGGCAATGATTCCCATCCGTCGGCCCAACCGGACCGCTTCGCGCGCCATCGGCTCGTCAATGTTGAAGACCGGAATGGACGCATACTCGCGCGCGATGCGGGTCGCTTCGCCAACCGTGGTGCAACTGCACATCGCCACGTCCGCGCCCATTGCTTCCGCCGCCAGCACGTAGAATTGGATGCGCTTGATGACGTTAGGCGTGGCGCCATTGTGGGCGAGCGACTCGGAGAGCAGCGAATCGTCCATGATGTTGGTCACGCGCACATCGGGATTGCGTTCGAGCCACGGCTTGACGAAGGGGTTGATGACCGACTTGTCGTACCAACTGACAGTGTGAATGAGGGCGAGGGTCTTGGTTTTCATGATGCGGAGTTTGTTAAATGGCGGTGGCCAAGCGCGGCTGCTGGCTTGTGAGCAGGGGTCGCAGTCCGATGATTTCCCGGGCCCGGGCGGCGCGGGCGATGGGCCGTCCGGCTTTTTGCGCCTGTTCGATGGCGTCTTCCACCAGTTCAACATTGCTCCGGGCGCGCTTGCCGTTGCTCAGGAATGGGCTGTCCTCGAAGCCGACGCGCACGTGGCCACCGAGTTCGATGACCTTCCTCAGGCCGGCGGCGCCGCGCTGGTGATGGCGCACGCAAAACCAGACTGCCTCGGGCGGAAGATGATCCACGAAGAGTTCAAGATAACGATCCGTGTAGGGAAGAGCGTAAGGAACATCGAACACGAACTCGAACACATAAGGAGACTGAAGCACTCCGTCTTCGATCAACCGCTGATAGTTGCTCAAGTGCGAGAGATCGAAGATCGGCATCGTGGGAACAATGGAATTTTCACCCAGCTTGCGGGAGTAGAAACAAATGTCCTCGTATTTGTTTTGATAAACGCCGTCGAACATGTTGATCGAGCCGAGATTGAGCGAGCCGAGCTCGACTTCTGGCACGGTGAACGTGGCACAACGTTGGTCGAGTGTGTGTTCCGGGGCGCCGCCGGTCGATCCTTCGATGATGATGGGGCAGGCCTCGCGGATTCGGCGGACGTGGCGGGCAAACAACTCCGGGTCCACGCTCTGAAGCAGATTTTCGTCGCGTGCGTGAAGATGGCCGATGGCAGCGCCGGCGGCTTCGCAACGGATCACTTCGCCGGGCACATCGAGCGGTCCGGGAAATTTCTCCTC
>CAZNOE010000894.1:0-2883 GCA_964574525.1 uncultured Bifidobacteriaceae bacterium | reverse complement strand
TCATTACTTTCGCGCGCTCGATTTCATCACCGGGCCGGAGAAGGATGCCGCGCTGGTCGAGTTGTTGACGACCAAGTGATTTGGTTTTCCATGAAGCGACCCACCCCCGACCCCTCCAAGGAGGGGAGCAGAACAGCGGGCGCCCGACGGCAGTTCCCCTCCTGGGAGGGGTTAGGGGTGGGTTCATGGCTCCGGATGGGCGTCGAAGCTACCCATGAACCGGAGCGCCGGTCTCCGACCCGGCGCGGTTCGACCAACGCATACCAACGCGCCGGGTCGGGAGACCGGCGCTCCGGCGTGTCAGTTCATAGCCTCGATACGCGGTCGAAAGACCGTGGAAGCTACGCATGAAGTTCGCCTCGCGTTGGGTTTCGAGACTGTTGCTTCTCGCCTGCCAACTACTGGGGTGCATCGCTGCCGCACTCGCTGCCGATTCCGGAAGCCTCGCCAATTCCGATCGCGCGGCCATCGCCCGCGAAGCGTTGAGCCGGTTGAAAGGGATTGATCTGGACGCCAATCCTGGAGTGAAAGCTGCCGTGCTCAAAGTGCTCGATCAGGCGCGCGGCACGCCGCAATTCGTCGAGATCGTTCGCGATTTCAACATCAAGGACCAGGACGCGGCGCTGCTGGAAATCGCGACCCGCAACCCGGGCAGTTCAGCGGGCGTGGAGGCGATGCGATTGATTCTGAACGGACCGAATGTTGAATTGCTGAAACAATCCCTCGCCGGCACCAACGCGGTCAACGTCACCGAAGCGCTGGGCAACACCGGTGAGAACAAGATTGTTCCACTGCTGTCACCCATCGTCACGGATGCCGCGCGCGATTTGGAGTTGCGCAAACAAGCGCTGCGCGCGCTCGCTCAGGTGCAGGCCGGCGCCGCCGCGTTGCTCAAGCTGGCCGAGGAACAGAAGTTGCCCGCCGACCTGACGCTCATCGCCAGCGCGGTGTTGAACAGCGTTCGCTGGGACGATCTCAGAGCCAGGGCCGCGCAAATCCTGCCCCTGCCCCAAGGCCTCGACGCGCACCCTTTGCCGCCCATTTCCGAGTTGGTGAAGCTGACCGGCGATGCGATGAACGGCGCGGCGGTTTTTCGCCGTGACACCGTCGCGTGCAACCAATGTCATCAGGTCAATGGCGAAGGGATTGATTTCGGGCCGGGCCTTTCCGAGATCGGCACGAAGCTGGGCAAAGCCGCGCTCTATGAATCTATCCTGAATCCCAGCGCCGGGATTTCCTTTGGCTTCGAAGCGTGGCAAATCAACTTGAAAAATGGCGATGAGGCTTACGGTCTTCTGGTCAGCGAGACGGCAGACGAATTGGCCATCAAAGCGGCGGGCGGCATTGTGACGCGCTACAAGAAAGACGACATCGCCAGCCGCGCGCAACAAAAGCTGTCCCTCATGCCCGCCGGTCTGCAACAGGCGATGTCGCGCCAGGACCTGGTGGATTTGGTGGAATACCTCTCATCGCTCAGGAAGGCGGGCAAATAATCCACAACTACTTTGGCCCGATTTGCTCCACCGGGATTCTCTGAAAGCCGAGCGCCCACGCCGGGGAATCCCGCTCAAGTGCGAAGTTTTTGATGCGCGACTCAGCGCGCGGCGGTTTCTTCGCAAATAGGGAGAACTACCAACGCTCCTCCCGCATCAAACTGGCGCGCAGGCTGGTGAGAATTTCCGCGTTCATTTCAAGCAACCAACACGTCGTGCGGCCCACGGGAGTCAGGCCTACGATTTGCGCTCCTTCAATACGGAAGTGTTCTTCCCATTTGTCGCGGCGCGGATGAAACAGCCGGGTCAACTCGCCGCTGTCGGGGTCAAAGCTGGCAAGGTTCGGGCCTTTGTAGAGATTACAGAAGATGCACGCCCAAGCCAGGTTGTCGGTTTCACCTGGCCCGCCATGTTTTCTGGCGATGATGTGTTCGACGTGGAAATCCTCCGGCTCCATGGCGAAGTCCGGCAGGCGGCAGTATTCGCAACGGGCAGCCGCGCGGTGTCTGATCAATTCCCTGCTCGCGCCGGTCATGCCGGGCCGGACAGCTTAAGGTGGAGACGCGCCTTGGATTGGAGGACGGCCAGCAGGCCGCGCAACTGGGCGTAGGTTTCGTATTCGGCGAACTCCTCCGCAGTGAGCATTCCTTCATTCGCTTTGTCGGCGAGTTCCTGCCGGCGTTCGGGAGTCGGCCCGTTCAACTTGAGGGCGAGAATAGAGCGCGCGCCGGCTTCGTTCAACGTGCTGCCCAGCCGCTCGGCCAGTTCAGAAACCAGTTTCTGGGATTGAACCCATTCTGGAAATACGGTCATTCCCATACGCTGTTATTATGGTTGCTCGCGGTCGAATCACAAGCCCGAATGTGATTGCCGTAATGCCGGTCTTTGCAGGGCGCTGAATTTCAGCCCATTTCTCTCAGGCAAGTAATCCACAATTACTTTGTCCCGATCTGTTCCACCGGGATTCTCTGAAAGCCGAGCTTCCACGCCGGTGAGTCCCGCCTCAGTGCGAAGTCTTTGGCGCGGGCGGCGTCACCGATCACATTCACGAAACGCGCTTCGGCGTTGGTCAGGTTATTCTCCAATCGCAGCATCTGCGGCGTGGCGTGCCAGCCGGCTTCGAGCCATTTGCCGACGCAGAGGTTGCGGGCGACGACGTTGCCTTCCGGCGGCACACCGGTGAACGCTTCGCCGGTGATTGCCGTACCGTCCGGTGAACCGTAGTAACGGTCCAACGTTTTCAGCGCAGGATAGCGCTCGCGGTAGAGCGCCGCGGGCATTTCGGCGAGACGTTGCCGCATGAAATCGTTCACCATGTTGCGCCAGACGGGCGTTTTGTCGAGACCGCGGCCATCCATGCGCACCGCCGGGTCGCAATCCACGAAGATGT
>CAZNOE010000893.1:0-2884 GCA_964574525.1 uncultured Bifidobacteriaceae bacterium | reverse complement strand
GCCAATGCACGCCCTGCCGCGAAGGCTCGCTTTGGATGGCGAAGGCGCTCCATCGTCTGACACGCGGCGAAGGCCGCAAGGCTGACGCCGATTACCTCGTGAAGACCGCTGACAACATCCCCGGCGGGCGCACGATTTGCGCGTTCGGCGAAGCCTGCTCGTGGCCGGTGCAAAGTTTCGTGGCGAAATTCAAAGACGAATTCGTCGCAAAGGGCGCAGCCGATGAAGAACGCCGCGTGAACGAGACCGCCGCACCGACGAAGGAAAGGGATTTGGCCGTCGCGCCACACTGATTTCGATGTCAACCGCCGCCACAACCGAAACCAAGCCCGCGCCGCCCGCCATCGAGAAGATCAAGGTGAAGGTGGACGGGCACGAAGTCGAAGTGCCACGCTTCACGCCGGACTGGTCGGGCAAGCTCGCGCCCACGACCATGATCCAGGCGTGCGAAGCAGCGAAGACCGACGTGCCGCATTACTGCTATCATCCGAAGCTGCCAGTTGCGGGCAATTGCCGCATGTGCCTCGTCGAGTTCGGCACGCCGGCACTCGGGCCGGATCGCAAACCGATTCTCAATCCCGACGGCACACCGAGGGTTGCGAAGTCACCACGTCCGGCGATTGCGTGCGCGACGCCGATTTCGCCGGGCATGGAGATTTACACGAATACGCCAAGCGTGAAGGCGATGCGCGAAGGCGTGCTGGAATTCCTGCTCATCAATCATCCACTCGATTGCCCAATTTGCGATCAGGCGGGCGAATGCAAACTCCAGGAATACTCTGTGGACTACGGGCAGAGCGCGAGCCGCTTCGTCGAGCCGAAGGTCCATAAGCCCAAGGCGGTTGACCTTGGCCCGCGCATTGTGCTCGACGACGAGCGTTGCATTCTCTGCACACGCTGCATTCGCTTTACGAAAGACATCGTCGGCGACGACGCGCTCGGCATCGTGAATCGCGGCAGTTACAACACGCTCACGGCCTACCCGGGCAAACCGTTCGACAACAACTACACGTTGAACACCGTGGATATCTGCCCCGTGGGCGCGCTCACGTCGAAGGATTTTCGCTTCCAGATGCGCGTGTGGTTTCTCAAGGAAACCAGGAGCATCTGCACGAGTTGCGCGACGGGCTGCAACATCATCATCGGCTCGCGCGAAGAAAAGGTGTATCGCTACGAACCGCGTCAGAACGATGCGGTGAACTCGTGTTGGATGTGCGATTATGGCCGGCTGAATTACAAATGGATCGGACGCGAGGATCGGTTGAAGGAAGTGCTCGTTCGCAACGTAGGACAGGCGTCGCGCCTGTCTCATTCTACAGAAAAGTTGGAGACAGGCGCGACGCCTGTCCTACAAAAGACGACTTGGAGCACCGCCCTCAGTGCAATCGCTGAGATACTGAAAAAAACCTCAGCGGACTCAGTCGCGATCGTCGCCTCGGCCAGGCAGACGAACGAAGAACTTTGGCTGTTGAGCAAACTCAAAGCGAGACTTGGCGCGGTCAGCGATTCTGTCCCGCGTGAAGGCGAGGCAGACAGGTTGCTTGTCAGTGCCGACAAAAATCCGAACGCAAACGGAGCGCGGCTCACAGGAATTTGCTTCACAGAAATGGGAATTAACTTGCCCAAGATCGCCGACGGCATCGCCAGCGGAAAAGTCAAAACGCTGATCGTTTTCGGCGAAGACGTGACGAAGCAGCGGGGAATTGCTCGGCAAACTGGACACGCTGATCGTTAGCGAGATTTTGCCGAATGAGACGACGAAGCTGGCGCATTACTTGTTGCCCGGCTGCGCGCACGCCGAGAAGCGCGGCACGTTCACGAACACGAAGGGCCGCGTCCAGAAATTTATGAAGGCCGTCGAGCCGCCCGGCGACGCGCGCGCCGAATGGGAATTTTTGCACGACTTGGTTTTCAATGTCACTGGCCGCGACGGTTTCCTTACCATCGAAGGTTTGTTCAACGAAATGGCGAAGGATGTTCCAGCGTTCAACGGCCTGACGTGGGCGAGTCTCGGCGACACCGGCGTGACGGTGAAGATTTGAATGCCTGATTGGCTTAACAACTTGAATCCGACGACGCAATTCGCGCTGTTCACGGCGGTGAAAATCCTCGCCGCGTTCGTCGTGCTGATGACGATGGTCGCTTACATCGTGCTGGTCGAGCGGAAGGTGTGCGCGTTCATCCAGGACCGCATCGGGCCGAATCGCGCCGGGCCGTTTGGCGTGCTCCAACCCGTGGCTGACGGAATCAAGGCGTTCTTCAAGGAAGAAGTCACGCCTGCGCACGTGCGGAAAATTTTCTATGTCCTCGCGCCGATGATCGTGCTGATGCCGGCGATTCTGAATCTCGCGGTGATTCCCTTCGGTTCGAAGCTTGGTCGGCAAGACATGGTGCTTGCGAACCTGAACGTTGGCATTCTCTACACGTTCGGCATCGTGTCGCTGGGCGTTTACAGCATCGTGCTCGCGGGCTATGCGGCCAACTCGAAATATCCGTTCCTCGGCGGAATTCGTTCCAGCGCGCAGATGATCTCCTACGAAATCTCGATGGGCATGAGCGTCATCCCGATTTTCCTGCTCGTCGGAAGTTTGAACCTCAGCGATGTCATCGGTTATCAAGCACACGGCTTGTTCAGTTGGCTGGTTTTCAAGCAACCGCTGGCCTTCGTGATTTTCCTCGGCGCAGCGTTCGCTGAGACGAATCGCACGCCGTTCGATTTGCCCGAAGCCGAGCAGGAACTCGCCGGCGGCTACAACGTCGAATACAGCTCGATCAAATTCGCGCTGTTTTTCATGGGCGAATACGCCAACATGATCCTCGCCTCGGCGATGATGGTGACGTTGTTCTTCGGCGGTTGGACGCTGCCGTGGTTCGGCCTCGATCA
>CAZNOE010000892.1:0-2886 GCA_964574525.1 uncultured Bifidobacteriaceae bacterium | reverse complement strand
GCCAAGGAGGTGGGGGTGGGGAACACCGCTGAAGAAACGTACCGCTACCCGAATCGAATCGGTTATACGCCTGCAACCCACCCACGCCAACACAAATAACGAAAATAAAGCGCCCCATTCCTTTGCCCAATCGCTTGATAGTTTTCCCTGTGCCAGCGAAAAGCGGCGGAAAAGCAACGCTTAAATTAGTGGCCTTCGTTTCCGAAGGCCGCTTTGAGTTTGTGTCAATTGTTCGCCAGTTGATTTACGCTGGTGGCGGCGTGGGCGGTTTCTTCTCCCGCTGCGGCGCACGTTCGACGTGGCTCGCGGTTTCGGATGTGTGGCGCGAACAAGAAAGTTCAGATCAGGATACTGCTCAGTGCGTCGGTGCGGCGAGGTTTTTGACGATCTCGATGTATTGTTGCAATGCTCTGGAATCGTTATCCCGGTTCCAGGCAATGTAGTAGTCGGTCTTGACCGGCGGCGCCAATGGCCGGAATGCCACTCCGGGGTGGGGCAAGTTTTTGATGTGCTCGCGCGCCAGCGTGACGCCCAAACCTTCAGCGACGAACGTCACGAGTGCGGGTTCCAACTCGGCGTCTTGTAGAATTCTCGGTGTGAAGTCCGCCCGCTGGCAGATTTCGCAGAGCCAATCGCGAAAACCCGGATGCGTCTTCTCGGACATGCCCACAAAAAACATTGTTTTCAGCGCGCCGAGATTTACGCGGCGCTTCCTGGCCAATGGATGTTTTAGCGGCAGGACCACGACCGTTCTGTGCCGGGCGATGCTTTCCCATTGCAGGCCCCTCGTGGATGCCGGAGGACGCAGCCCAACAAAGCCCAGATCAATCTTGCGCGCTTCCAGGGCGCGAAACTGTTCCGCGGGAGTCAGGTCGAAGAGGTTCAGCGCGATGTGTGGGAAGGCTAAACGGAAGGCCCCGAGCGTTTCGGGGAGCAGTTCGAAGTTAAAATTGGACGAATACGCGATGTTCAACTGGCCGGTTTCGCCACGGCTGAGACGCTGCACCGCCTGGACACTTTCCGTCGCCAGCGCCAGTACGTGCCTGGCATCAACGAGGAAAGACCGTCCTTCCTCGGTCAAGGCCACCTGGCTCTTGGAACGGTTCAGGAGGCGCACGCCGATTTCCTCCTCCAAGTTATGGATCTGGCGCGTGAGCGAGGGCTGCGCTAAGTGCAGCTTGGCGGCGGCCTTGGTGAAATTCAAAATCTCCGCCACGGCCACGAAATACCGCAGGTGCCGCAATTCCATATCGTGACCGGCAGTTTAGCAATTTCAATCGCATTAGCAACCGGTCAATGGCCGCAAAGCGGGCTGGCGGCTCAGCGCACCAGCGCTGCGACCAAGTCGTTCAGGTAATTCTGAATGGCCAGCAGATCGGCCTTCCTGGGCGGGTCGCGAAACCCGGGATCGAACTCCCCGATCTGGTGCATAAGATAGCTACCGACAGCAGCCCCTTCTCCATGATAGGCTGAGGGTCTGGTTCGGTGGGAAGGACTTATTTATGACTGAAATCAAGCTAAGAAAAGGAGAACCGGTGGAAAAGGCCCTCCGCCGGCTCAAGAAGAAACTGGACCGCGAACAGACTCTGCAACAGGTCCGCCTGCATCGTCACTTCGAAAAGCCCAGCGCCAGAAAACGCCGGAAAATGAAAGCGGCTCGCTTCTCGGCCATGTTGAAGGCAAGATACGCCGACCTATAACAGATGGACCGGGCAGGTTGCGCCGAGGCGCAAAGCGCGGGCCTGTTTGCGGCAGTTGATTCCATCCTTTGCGTTCCGGCGTCTTGCGTGTTTGCGTTAACTTCCAAATGCGTTCACAGCGCATAGCTTAAAGGTATCGCCATTGCATTTTCCAGGTATTGGCGTGGGCGCGCCCACGGGGCGATCCTGATTGCGGAATGAAACCATATACGCGCAAGGCCTCAGTCCTTTGGCTGGGCACTCGTCAGCGTGGCAAAGGTGCCATCAGCACACCGAGTGCTGTCCTGAAGAAGGCCCCGTACGCCTCCGGCAACAGTATTAAACGGCGGGGAACGAATCCGCCTGAACTGATTGCAGCCGCTCACGCCGGCAGTTTTTCGTTGACGCTGGCGAATGAACTCGGTCAAGCCGGCTACAGCCCGCGTCAAATTGGTACCACAGCGACCGTCACGATGGAGGACATCGCCGCCAGGTGGACAATGACCCAGGTCCATCTGGATGTGATTGCCACGGTACCAAAGGTGGCGGAGTGCGACTTTATTGATGCGGCGTTGCGGGCAAGGGCGAATTGTCCCATCTCGCGCTCACTGAACGCAAACATCTCGATGCGCGCGAACCTGCAGCGTGGTGCGGCGGCATCAAGGATTTTCCCGCGCGCAAGCTCGGTGGGACGTATGGTCAATTCAAAACATCAAAGGAAAATGGAATATGAAGCTAAAGGTTAGACCCATAGGCGATCGGATCCTTGCAGAACCGGTCGAGGTAAAAGAAGAGAAGGGCAAGAAAGGCGGGATAATCATCCCCGATACCGCCAAAGAAAAGCCCATGGAAAGTTTGGTCGTGGCGGTCGGCACCGGCAAAACCGGCGACGATGGCAAGAAGATTCCCTTCGAAGTCAAAAAGGGCGACCGCGTGCTCGCCAGCAGATACGGCGGCACCGAAATCAAATTGGAAGGCAAGGATTACAGGATCCTCAACGGTGATGACATCCTCGCGGTCATCGAATAATTCTCAACGGTTGAAACTATCATACCGGAAACGCGTGCTTGAAACTCCAGAACGTGTCCGGGAATTCCGGATAGAGCAGCAACACCTTCATCGTCTGAGAATAGGCCGCGCAATCGTGCGGGTGCTATGGGGTGTTTACCCCATATACAAATCGAAACAATCGTCTGATAGTAAAAAA
>CAZNOE010000891.1:0-2890 GCA_964574525.1 uncultured Bifidobacteriaceae bacterium | reverse complement strand
GCGCAGCACAGGACATTTTTGACTTTGTGCTGGACGAGTTCCTTGACCTTGGTTCGCGCCGGGCCAAGGAACTTGCGCGGATCAAACTCTTTCGGGTTTTCAGCGAAGGCCTTGCGGATGCCGGCGGTCATTGCCAGGCGAAGGTCGGTATCAATGTTCACCTTAGTGCAGCCCACGCGGCGCGCGACTTCGATGTCCGCCTCGGGCACGCCGGCCGTGTCCGTGCCCAGCTTGCCGCCGTATTTGTTGATTTCCTCGACGAGGTCTTTGGGCACGCTGGAAGCACCATGGAGCACCAGTGGGTAATCACCGAGGCCGGCGTCCATCAGCGCTTTCTTGATGGCCTTGAGGCGGTCGAGGTCGAGGTGCTGCTCGCCTTTGAACTTGTAAGCGCCATGAGAATTGCCGATGGCGACGGCGAGGGAATCCACGCCGGAGGCCTTGACGAATTGCACCGCTTCATCCGGATGCGTGTAACAACCGCCTTTGGAATAGCCACCGCCTTCTTCGCCATCGTCGTGTTGCGCGCCGACCAACATGCCGAGTTCGCCTTCGACCACGCAGTTGTGTTTGTGGGCGTATTCGACGACCTGCTTGCAAATCTCGACGTTCTTGGCGAACGCTTCGTGGCTGGCGTCAATCATCACACTGGTGAAGCCTTCATCAATGCAGTCTTTGCAGAGTTGAAACGTATCGCCGTGGTCGAGGTGGACGGCAATGGGGATGTTGGAGAGGCTGACGGCTGCTTCGATCAGCTTCTTGAGATAGACAGGATTGGCGTACTGGCGCGCGCCTTTCGAAATTTGGAGCATGACGGGCGCTTTTTCCTCCTCGCACGCCTCGATGATGGCTTGCAGCAGCTCCATGTTGTTGACGTTGAACGCGCCTAGGGCGTATTTGCCCTTTAGCGCCTTGGCAAAGAGTTCTCGTGTGTGTGTCAGTGGCATAATTCTATTTCAGGTGATAAAACAGCCGTGTTTCCTCGGCCCGGGTGATCATAGGAGGGCGCGAAACGAATGAAAATACAATTTCCCCGGCCAAAACGGGGTCCAGTCCACCCGTCTCCAGCGCGCGGGGCGTGCTTCAACAGCGAGTGGACCAACTCAAGACCGCCCCATCACTTGACCGGAGGCGGCGCGCCATTTGAGGGAGACGGTTGTGCGAGTTTACTCCGCCGGACGCCGTAGCAAAAATACACGACGATGCCGACTGCGAACCAGATAATGAGCCGCCGCCAGGTTGACCAAGGCAGAGCGGCCATCAACGCTATGGCCGAGACAGCTCCCGCTGGCGCCACGAACCACACCGCCGGCGTCCTGAATCTGCGTGGTAACTCTGGCTCGCGAACGCGCAGCACGAGGATCCCGACGGACACAATCACGAAGGCCAGCAGTGTGCCGATCGAGCAAAGGCTTCCCGCTTCCCGGACGGTGAACAGGGCCGAGAAAAACGCCACGAACAGGCCGGTCACGATTGACCCGATCCACGGCGTGCGGAAACGCGGATGCACCTGGCTCACGAAGGGTGGCAACAAACCATCTCGCGCCATGCTGTAAAACACGCGCGATTGGCCCAACAACATCACCAGAATCACCGATGACAAACCCGCAATGGCGCCGAGCTTGATCAGCCGGCTCATCCAACCGAGACCCGCGCGATCCGCCGCCACCGCGATCGGGTCGGGCACGTCGAGCAGCGCGTAAGGCACGATGCCGGTGGCAATTGCCGAGACGGCGATGTAGAGCACCGTGCAAACCAGCAGCGAACCAATGATCCCAATGGGCATGTCGCGTTGCGGATTCTTTGCCTCCTGCGCGGCTGTGCTGACCGCATCGAAGCCGATGTAAGCGAAAAAGACTATTCCCGCCCCGGTCATTATCCCACTCCAGCCGAAATGCCCGGACTCTCCCGTGTTGGCTGGAATGAACGGATGCCAATTGCCGGAGTTGATGGCGTGAAACGCGCCGAAGATGAACAACAGCACCACGCCGACTTTCACAAACACGATGATGTTGTTGAACGTCGCCGATTCCTTGATCCCGATCACCAGCAACGTCGTGACGATGAAAATGATGATGACCGCCGGCAGGTTAAAAATCGCCGTCCCCTGGGTGAGCGTGGCCGGATCAGTGCCCAGCGCCTTGATCTGATCCAGAAGACCCGGATTCAGGGCCGCCCAACCTACCTTCATCTTCAGCCCGGCAGCGAGAGCCGCTGGAATTTCAATCAGGTGCGTGCCGCGCGCGGCCGAAAGTTCCGGTGGAATGTGGATCCCAAAATCGTGCAGGAACGACACGACGTAACCCGACCAGCCGATGGCCACGGTGATCGCCCCCACGGCGTATTCCAGAATCAAATCCCAGCCGATGATCCAGGCAATCAATTCGCCCAAGGTTGCGTAACCATACGTGTAGGCGCTGCCCGCCATCGGCACCAGCGACGCGAATTCGCTGTAGCACAGCGCCGCGAAAATTGAGGCAACGCCGGCGAGCACGAACGAGAGCACCACGGCCGGTCCGGCGTTCTGCGCGGCGACCGTGCCCGTCAGCACGAAAATGCCCGTCCCGATGATGGCGCCGATACCCAGCGCGGTGAGGTTCAGTGCGCCGAGCGCCCGCTTCAGGCTTTGGTCGGTTAACGCCTCAGCTTGCAGGTCCGTAACGCTCTTTCGTCTGAATAGGTTCATGCAGGAAGTGGGTTTTGTTGTGCTTTATTATCGGCACACACGGGGAAGTCAAGCAAACGTGACAAGTGACACTGTGGAAGGTGCTCATCGCGGCAGCGGTCAATCTAATCCGACAAACGATTTGCTGTGAAACGTCGTGGCAGCTAAAGTCCTCGCCATGCACTGGCTAATCTTCGCTCTGATGACGGTTGTGTCGTGGGGTGT
>CAZNOE010000890.1:0-2893 GCA_964574525.1 uncultured Bifidobacteriaceae bacterium | reverse complement strand
GGCTAAGAGCTTGACCCGCAGCCGCCTCAGAAGGCTGCTCGTGCGGAGCGGTCAAACGTTCAGCGCGGCGGCGACCGGAGCGTTGCGGGTCAAGCCTCTGGCGTTGGGTGGGCCATGGCCTGGCGGATTTGACGGTTGGCTGTGGAGTTCGACCGCGCTGTGCAGACGTGAGATCGGAGTCCGCACTGACGCCATTTAATGTTCAAGCCTTCGCTCCTTCCTCTGCCTTTGGGCAACACACCCGTAACGAGGCGGCTACAATCCTAGTGGACAGATCTATTGCGCTTTCGGCGCGGTAAGCCATTCAAATTTGAGCGTCACGTCGTCGCCGCTTATGAACAGGCCGAGAGTCGTGGGAGGGGGGATTCCGTAATCGGTCATCTTCACCGGCGTTGAGCCGGTGACTTTGAGTTTGCCGTCGGCCAGTTTCTCGATGCTTACGGGCATCGTGTTCGTGCGCGTCTTGCCGACAATGGTGAGCGTGCCGACCGCGTCGAACTTGAGCGCGCCTTTTGCGCCCGCAGCGGACGTGGGTTTCAATTCGATGAGTTTGTATTCGATTCGCTTGAACTGCTCCTCCTTCATCTCCTTCTGCATTCGACGGTCCATGGTCGAATTTCCACTTTTGAACGAGCGCACCGGCATGTACACGTTCACGCCAGGCTTGGCGGCCTTGGCGTCCGTGAGCGCCGATTCGGGGAACTTGGCATCCGCTTCGATGTAGCCGCCGAGCAGGACGCTTTCCATGGTCCAATCTTTAATGTTGGCCGTTCCCTCGATCTTCATTTTGCTGCCGGTGGGCGAAGCTTCGTAGCGCACCATTCCCGCCGGCGTTGCCGCTACAGGCGTGGCGGTTGCGGCCTTTGGTTGCTCTTGGGCAGAGGTGTTCTTACCCGGCTCACAAGCCAGAAGCAGGGTCAAAAGCAAGGCGCTCGTGACCGCTTCGGTTCGTTTCAGTGTTTTCGATGTCGTGGTTTTCATGTTCATGTTTGAGGATTAAACCGCCAGCGATTCTGACGCGGCCACATCAGGCCAATTCAAACCCTTCCTTCTTCAGTTCAATGCGACCGCCATTGAGAACGGCTTCATTAGCCTTAATGGCCAGCACGGTGGCGGCATAGCCATCCTTGTAATTCGCCGCTTCGCGCAGCTTGATCGTGGCCAGACTCTCGATCAGTTGTTGTTTGTCCGCGTTGCCGTAGAGCGAGCGAAAATCCTCGACGGCGGCGTCAACCACGGCACAGTTGTCGAGGAAGTTTTCGAGTGCGGTGTAAAGCGGCGGAAAGGAGGGCAATTCCCCTGCGCCTTTGCCGCCCAGTGCGGTCTGTTTGCTCCCCCCGGCGACCAGCGCAATTCCGGTTTCGTTGTAGAACTGATCTTTGCGCGCATAGACTTCCCAACCCAGCAACGGCGAATCCACTTCCTTGAACATCCAGGCCTTGTTTTCCCGCATCATCACCGCGGCGTCGCTGCCGTAATACATCTCATATTCGCCATCGAACGAGTTGGCCAGCGTCGCATCATACATCAGCCGCACACCTTCGGGATATTCCACGATGAGCTGAAGGGTGTCCGGCACCTCCCGACCGTCCTTCCAGAGGATGAGGGAGCCGAATCCGGTCAGGGAGGTGGGCGCCGCGTTGAGAAGCCAGGTCGCCTGATCGAGTTGGTGAATGCCGATTTCGCCGACCAGACCGATGGAGGTCGCCTTGTCCAGCCGCCAGTTGATGGCTTTCTTGCGTTCGTCGCTCGGCGAGTCAGCGCGCCAGCTTTGTTTTTTGTGCCATTGCGCCCGGGCCATGACGAATTTTCCCAGCGCGCCGGATCGAATGAACGGCAGAATGAAATGACGCTGCTTATCCGAGCGCATTTGCAGGCCGGGCTGAAAAACCTTTCCGACCACGTTCTTCGCGGCGAGCGCAATGGCTTTGGCATCCTCAATGGTGGTCGCCAGCGGCGCTTCGCAATAGACGTGCTTGCCGGCGGCCAACGCCGCCAGCGCGATCTCTTTGTGCAAATGCGAGGGCGTGGCGATGATGACGGCCTGAATGTCCTTGTCGTCGAGGATCGCCTTGTGGTTTTCCACTTGTGCGGCCTTGGGCGCCTTGCTGGCGCTGCGGCGCATCATGGCGGGGTAGTTGTCGCAAATCGCAGCTATGTCCGCCTGGTCCAGTCGCCCGAGCTGATCGAGGATTTCCCGTCCCCAAGCGCCCAACCCGATGAGGGCAACCTTTACTTTCGGTCCGGCCAGTTTGAGTTCGCCTTTTTGCTCCGCGGTGGCCTGGGCGAAGAGTTGCACGCCGCCCAGCATCGTCATCAACGTGGCGAAGGAACCGCCTTTGAGAAAATCGCGGCGATTGAAGTCGGCGCTGTCGTTCGGCTGTTCACTCATGCGCGGTATTTTGGTCTGCGAACCAAGTTGATGGCCATACTTTTCTTGGTGGAAAGTTGAGCTTTATTCTGTCACGGGGGAAGCGCGGAAAGGCTTCGAAGCCTGGTGGTCCTGCGGTTTGGCGTCGCCTTTCTCCAAGCCGAGCGCCCATTTGATGCCGCCCAGAATGTGCTCCTGATATTGACGGCTGATTTCCGGCGAGTTCTTGCGTTCGCCCTTCCCGTCCTTCCAGTTTGGATCCCAGATGTCCTCGCGATGGCCGAACGAGGTGTAGAACACCCGGCCTTTGCCATACTCCTTGATCCATGCGACCGAATAATCGCCAGGCGTTTTGTCGTTGGGATGTTTATCGAGAGTCAACAGGCCGTGGACCTTCGCGCGATCGAAGCTTTTCATCTGGTAAATCTCGTCGAAGACCTTCCAACTCGCGGGCAAGTGGCGGCACGCAGGGCAGTTCTTGTCCTGGTTGATGGCGTCCACTTCGACTTGCGCGCCGTGGGC
>CAZNOE010000889.1:0-2895 GCA_964574525.1 uncultured Bifidobacteriaceae bacterium | reverse complement strand
TAGGGCGCGTCACTCCGTGCGCGCCGTTTCTGAAGTAGAACAGAGCTCTTTGTAGGTGTGCGGCGCGCAGAGGACTGCGCGCCCTACCTTCAGGTTCGAAGGACGCCTCAGATGTTCTCCAATTTCCCCGTGCTATCGCCGACGCGCTCGGCAGAGACACCCATGCGTTCGAGCATCGCGAGATACAGATTCGTCATCGGCGTCTCGCGGTCGTATCGAACGTGCCGGCCTGCCTGCAACCTGCCACCGCCACCACCCGCGAGCAGGATCGGCAGGTTGTCATGGTTGTGGCGATTACCATCGCCGATGGCGCCCCCGTAAACGATCATGCAATTGTCGAGCAGCGTCCCCTCGCCCTCGCGAGCCGATTTCAGTTTTTCCAGGAAGTAAGCGAACTGCGTCGCGTGAAACCGGTTGATCTTCGCGATCTTCTGTTTCTTCTCCTCGTTATTCCCGTGATGGGAGAGGTCGTGATGTCCGTCCGAGACTCCAAGATTCGGATACGGCCGGTTGCTGCCGTCGTGCGCGACGATGAAGGTGGCGATCCGTGTCGTATCGGTCTGGAATGCCAGTGCCATCAGGTCGTACATCAGGCGCAAGTGTTGTTCATTGTCCTTGGGAATTCCCGTTGGCTTGCTGAAATCTGGCAGAGCGCTGGAAAACTTCTCGGCCTGCTCGATACGCATTTCCATTTCGCGCACCGCGGTGAGATACTCATCCAGCTTCCGGTTGTCCGTGTAGCCGAGGTTTCGCTTCAACTGACTGGCATCCTCCGCGACGAAATCCAGAATGCTCTTGCGCTGCCGCATCCGCGCGGCATGGCTTCCGGCTGATTCGGCGCTCTGCCCGCCGGTGAACAGGCGTTCGAATACGAGCCGGGGATCCACCTCCGGCGGCATGGGTGTGGCTTCGGTCTTCCACGAGATGTTGAACTGATAGGCGCAGGCATAACCTGAGTCGCAAGACCCCGACGTGCGACCGCGGTCCGCCGACAACTCCAACGACGGCAAGCGTGTTCGCCGCCCGATTTTTTCGGCGGCAAGCTGGTCCACTGAGACACCGATCTTTATGTCAGCGCCCGCCGTCTTGCGCGCCTGGCAGCCTGTAAGGAAACTGGCCGAGGCGCGAGCGTGGTCACCGGCGCCATCGCCGTTCGCGCGGGCTTTGTCATGGGCCAACCCGCTCAAGACTTGCAAATCATTCTGATATGGCTTCAGCGGTGCGAGAATCAACGGAAGTTCAAAATCTGTCCCGACCTCTTTCGGTGTCCAATCGGCCATGTTCGCGCCGTTCGGAATGTAAACAAACGCCATGCGCTTGGGAAAAGTGCTGGCGGCCGCGGCATCGCTGGCCGCCAGCGCGCGAAGCGGCGGCAACATGGCTTCCAGCGCCGGCAGTGCGATAGCGGTGCCAACACCTCTCAAGAAAGTCCGACGTGGGATTTGCCAGGGTTTGTTCATGATAAAAATCTTTCGGTGCTCTGTGGACGAAGTTAGCGGAAAACGGTTCCGATTACAACCAAACAAAACGCCAGATTACAGGAGAATGGGGAAAAGCGGTGGAGGGCCACCGCAGTCCAAGACGCTGGCGCGTTTTCCGATGACAACCGAACCTCGCGAAGCGTCATGGAGTGCGCCAGCCCTCTGGCGCTTTGGCGGGCCACGGAATTCAAATTGGCGGATTTTTCAACGCCACCTGTCTTGCCGAAATCCGACTCGTCGCGCTGGAATCAGACTTGTCACGCCGAAATCAGACACGTCGCGCCGAAATCAAATGAAGGCGGATGAAGGCGGATGAAGGCGGAAGGCGCAAGGAAAACTGGAGAACTCTAACGGCTTCTCCGAACCGACGAAAGAAAGGCGCGCGGCGTCACGCAGGCAATTCCGTGAGGTTTTTCCAAATCCAGCAAGTCGGGATCATACGCCACAATGAAATGAGCGCGGGCCGCGACCGCCGCCATGACGACGGGATCATCCTTGGGATCGCGTCGTACGGTGACGCGGATGGGAATTTCCTCGAAGAAGACCGACGCGTGATTGAGCCAGTCCAGCCAGGCGCGCCAGTTTTCATTTCGCCAGCGCTTTTCTTCGTGAGCCACGCGCTCGACCGTTTCAGACCATTCCGCTGTCAACCATGACGTTCGCGCTGAAACGAATCTGCGCAACGCCAGCAATCGGAGAACGGCACGCGCCTCGCCGCCGCGCCAGCCAATACCGGAGACGACCACGGAAGAATCAAGAACGGCGACAGGCTTCACGCCGCTCCCTTTTCACCTTGCGCACGATGGACATGACTGCCGACACCGGCTCGCGTCCCTTTGCGCCGTCCGCGTCCAACGTTTCAAACGACTCCAAAGTTTCTTGAATCCACTCGGCCAGCTTCCACTGCTCGCGTTCGGGCAATTGTTTGAATGCCGTTTTGATTTCAGCCACCGTGCTCATGGCGGGAAGATAGCCAGCCGAGGCACATTTGCAAAGCCTGTGTTTTTGGTTCAACGCAGCGAGAATGGTTGGAACGCTCGCCCTCACCCCGGCCCTCTCCCCCGGGGAGAGGGTGAATCGTTTGCCGGTTCTTTGAAATGTCGTGAGTCGGCAATAGCTCGGATGCGCGCCTGCAAAAGGAGAAGCGGCGATGGCGACTCCCTCTCCTGGGGGAGAGGGCCGGGTGAGGGCGAGCGTGAAACATTTTTCAACGCCACCTGTCTTGCCGAAATCCGACTCGTCGCGCTGGAATCAGACTGGTCCCGCCGAAATTGGATGCAGCCGGATGAAAGCGAATGAAGGCGGAAGGCGCAGGGAAAACTGGAGAGCTTCTTTCGGTATCGAAATCCCCGACTGGGATGGCTATGGAATCATGATTCTATTGTGCTTTGGATTAAGCAAAAGATTTTCTGCC
>CAZNOE010000888.1:0-2900 GCA_964574525.1 uncultured Bifidobacteriaceae bacterium | reverse complement strand
GGAAGAATCACCACGCCGTTTTTGACTGTGCCTTTGTAGCTCACGGCAGGAAGATTTAACTCGCGCTCGGCCCGTGGGCCAATCGCATTAATTCAGTCACGATGCCGTCAATCCGCTCGTCGTCATCCGTGCGCTCGGAAGCGAGACGGCGAAATTCCATCAGCAACTCGTTGCGATAGGTTTCCCATTCAGCGAGCAAACGGCGGCAGGCAGCCTCTGAAACCGGGAGCTTCAAAAAGCCAACCACGCCGAAATCAGAACAGACTTTTGCCAGTTCGACCTGTATGCGATGGCGCAGTGTGCTGCGTTCTTTCCCGACCATCAGTGTATGCGCGTCAAGGAAATCGTTATCCTCGAAAATCTTTGCCTTGCCGGGCGGGAGTTCGAGCGTGTCCACCGGCTCTGAAGCTGCCAGAAAATCATCCGGCAGACGCCGCAGTCGCGCGCGGTCGAATTCCTCAAGTATCTCTCGCGCGATTTCGTGCGGGCTGGCAACGCGCCCCTTCTTTGAGCGCAGACGGTTTCTCATCGCCTGAAATTCCACCAGTCTCGCCGCGTTGAAGAAGCGGGTCGTCTCTTCATAAAGCCGCTGAAGCCAGGTTTCGACTTCGTTTTTTGGAACGCCCAGAGCAAGCAACACTTCGCGATCCAAGTCCTGCCGGTCTGCGTGCTTCAATTCTTCCGGCACGTCGCGCGGTTCGGCATCGCGGTCGGTGAGCGTGTCCCAATTCTGCGCCGCGAGCAGGCGTTCCTCAACCAGACCGGTGACGGGCCGGTCAACAAGACGGTCGAAAACTTGCTCGAGTTTCTTGATCTGATTCTTTGACAGGCTCGAAACGTCCACCACCGGCAACATCTTCGCGGCGTACACGTCGAGCTGGGTGTTGGCCTCGTTGCCAAGCTTGCGGCTGAAGTAAGGTTTGATGAAAGCGGTGAGCGTGGAGTTCAAAACTGCGGCGAGAGCTTTGTGGGAGATGCCGCGATTCCCACCGACGACCATGAGTGCGCAGTTCGCGGGAAGCTTTCGCGCGTTCCACGACACGATGTGCCGATACTGAACCAGTTTCGGCAGGATAATGGGGGCGATGGGAAAGCCGCTGAGGTCATACCAGAGTTTGCGCCCTTTGCATGAGGGCCGTTTGTCCGTGGTCACTTTCTCGCCAAAGGATTCGCGTTCGCCGAAATGAATGTAGTCGAGCGCATACGTTCCCTTGAGCGCCGCCTTTGGTTTGCTGACCAGGAACATCCGGTGCGGCACGTCCTTCAAATGGATTTGCACGCGGTCAATGTGCATGAGGCTTTGCACTTCCGGCGTGATAAACTCCGCTTCAATAGGATGCTCCGAGCCGTCCCCTGCGCGGGCGATTGCGACCGTGCCGTCCGCAACCTCCTTTCGCAAGCAGCGGAAGCGCAGCTTGAAAGCCGTCGGGTCCTTTTCCTCGGCAAGCGCGTCCTTCGTGATGTCATGCAGAACAAAGAAGTCGTCACAGCCGGATTTGAAGCCGTAACGGACGCCGGCGATTTCACCCAACGGTTTCATCTGGCGGCCGAACTTTTGCATCAACTCGAAATAAAAATCCGGCGCGCGGAGATACACGCCCCATTTGCTGCCGCGATATTGCCGGCCATAAGCCAGCATCGGTTCGTGAAGGCTGCATTGCGATTCAGTTCCTGAATTCGTGGCATCGCCATCGGCATCGGCGTTCCCGTTTTCCTCCTCGTCACCGTTGTCCGCTACCGCGCCGAAATCCCGGTAGCCCTCCTCCAGAAGTTCCTGCTGTGGCTTCACGAGAATCCGGTAATCCGCCGTGCTGGTGGTTTTGGTGGTTCGTTCGATGAGATCGCGCAGCCGCTCGGCCGCTTCTTGCTGGCCGATTTCCGTGCCGTCGCTGTCAATCAATTCGCCGACGGGCTTCCGCAGTTGCACGAAACGAACAAGGTTCGCGTTTCGTTTCGCCGGGTCGGAGCACCGCCGGAGAATCGTCACGCACGTTGCGACCCGCGCGCCGGTGAACCACGGCTCGCAGTTGCTTTCAAGGATCGTGACGATCTCGAAGTATTGCAGAATCCACGCCTGTAATTTGAAGCCATAATCCACGTCCAGCCAGCTTGCCGAAGTCAGGAAGCCAAAATAGCCGCCGTCCTTGAGCAGGCGGCAAGCGTGCGGCCAGAAGTAAACGTGCAAGTCGCTGCGTCCGGACAGCTTCATGCCGTTCCAGCCAGCCGTCGCAATCCCAAGATAGCGGCTCTTGTTTGGCTTCCCGATGCCTTCCTGCCGCACGTAAGGCGGATTGCCGACAATGGCCTCGGCGCGTTGCAGAAAAACATCCCGTTCTGCAACTTCACCGCGCACGCGCCGTGTACCCAGAGTGTCCGGCACGGAGCAAAATGGTTTGGCCGGGTCGGTGTCGAAGAAATCCGCGCGGGCGATTTGCGGGAAATTGTCGCCGTCAATCAAGTCGCGCGTCGCCAGATTCAGGGCCGTGAGATGCGCGGCGTATTCGCTGATTTCACACGCGAAAATCTGTTTCAACAAATCCGCGTGCGTGAGAGCGCCGCGCGCCAGAGATTTCTTGCGGGCGTAAGCGCGAACATTGAAAGTCCCGCTGCCGCTCGCGGGATCAAGCACGATGGCCTCCGCCTTTCGGATACAGAAAGCATTGATGAGGTCGGCAATTTCGGGCTGTGTGTAGTGCTGTCCCCACCTATGCCGTTCCTCCGGACCGAGTAAATCTTGAAAGATGTGCCCGACAACATCCTGATCGAGATCGCGAAAATCGAAGTCATTGAGCAATTGCACGAACGCCCGCCATCGTTCCACGACCGCGTCAGTCAAAAACGGCACGCGGTCAATGAAGCCGCCGTCGAAGATGGTTTGATAATCGTGCGTGACGGCCTTT
>CAZNOE010000887.1:0-2905 GCA_964574525.1 uncultured Bifidobacteriaceae bacterium | reverse complement strand
TGGCGCGGCGCAAATGGCGGCTCGGCAGTTTCGCGGCGCTGTGGATTTCCATGTCCGCGTGCATTCCGACGTACATGCTCGCGTCGTCGCTCATCGGCGGCGGGATGAACTGGTGGCAGGCGGTGCTCACGATTTTTCTCGGCAACCTCATCGTGCTCGTGCCAATGATTCTCAACGCGCACGCCGGAACGAAATACGGAATTCCCTTCCCGGTTTATTGCCGCGCGGCGTTCGGCACGCTCGGCGCGAACGTGCCGGCCATTCTCCGCGCGCTCGTCGCGTGCGGCTGGTTCGGCATTCAGGCGTGGATCGGCGGCGATGCAATTTACAAAATTGGCATCACGATTTTTGATTTGCACCCCGCGCCGGCGGCCAACTGGTTTGGCATTAACGGCGGGCAGTTTGTCAGCTTCCTTTTTTTCTGGGGCATCAACATGTGGGTCATCTATCGCGGCATTGATACCATCCGCTTTCTGCTGAACATCAAAGCGCCGCTGCTCATCGCACTCGGACTGCTGCTGCTCTGGTGGGCGTGGCGCAAAGCCGGCGGCTTCGGGCCGATGCTCTCGCAGCCGTCCGCTTTCGATGCGGGCCAGCCCAAGGCCGGACAATTCTGGACTTACTTTTTTCCGGCACTCACGGGCATGATCGGCTTCTGGGCCACGCTGTCGCTGAACATCCCGGACTTCTCGCGCTACGCGAAATCGCAGCGCGACCAGGTCATCGGCCAGGCGCTCGGTCTGCCGGCGACAATGGCGCTTTACTCATTCATCGGCGTGGCCGTCACGTCCGCCACCACGATCATCTTCGGCGAAACGCTGTGGAATCCCGTGGACGTGCTGACGCGTTTCGATAGTCACACCGTTCTGATCACGGCGATGATTTCGCTGTGCATCGCCACGCTCGCGACAAACATCGCCGCGAACGTCGTCAGCCCGGCGAACGACTTCGCGCATCTCGCGCCGCGCTACATCTCATTCCGCATCGGCGGTTACATTACGGGCATCATCGGCGTGCTGATGATGCCGTGGAAACTTGTGTCTGATCCGAACGGCTACATCTTCACGTGGCTCATCGCCTACAGCGCGCTGCTTGGCCCGATTGGCGGAATCCTCATCGCGGACTACTTCGTGTGGCGACGGCGGAAGCTTGACCTCGTGGCACTTTACAAACCCGATGGCGAGTATCGCTTCACGAACGGATTCAGTGTGGTGGCGTTGGGGGCGCTGGTTATCGGAGCGCTGCCCAGTTTACCGGGTTTTCTCGTCCAGATAAAAGTGCTCAAACCGGAGACCGTGCCGCCCTTCCTCGCGCACCTTTACAACTATGCATGGTTCATCGGCTTCGCCGTGGCGTTCGGAGTTTATGTAGTGGGGCGCACGCTGGCTTCCGGACGGTAAAAATGAGCGACGAAATTCTCCGATACACTGACTTGGCCGCAGCCATTCAACTGGCTAAGGCAAATGAACTGACGACGCGTGAAATCGTTCACGAACTGACGCGCCGAAGAACTTACGGAGAATCTCTCAGGCTGGCGAAACGGGCTGCGCCGCTGTTGGATATCGGCGTCGCGGAGTTCATGCGGCTGCGGAAGAACGAATGAGGCTCAAGCCTCTTCAAGTTTGGCGAGGAAGCGGTCGCTATAACCATCTTTGCGGAGCTTGACGTAATCCACGCGGCCCTGCTTCTTGAGCATCTTCTTCTTGATGGCCTTCAAAAGCGACCCGGTTGACTGATCCAGCAACTCGGCTTCGCTCTTTGCAGCTTTTGTGGCGGCAGCTTTCACGCGGGTATAATCGGCTGGTGTAAGCCGAAATTCAACTCCGAAGTTTGGACTCCCACAGTCGTTAGAAGCGTGCCAGAGGCAAACCCAGCGCTTTCAGCGTTGAACATTCGTTGCCGAACCACCACCATCCTTCACGAACTGGAAACGACCTGAAACGATCCGTGTTTTGAATATGAAGACTCCCAAGCTGCCTCCCACTTCTCACACGCCGCAAAAATACACCGGCCCATCCGCCGCCGAGGTGCTGGCGCAACGGAAACAATTTCTGAACCCTGGCATTTTCCTCTACTACAAACAGCCGATCATGTTCGTCGAGGGCAAGGGCCAATACATCTGGGATGACCAGGGCCGGCGTTACCTCGATGGCCTCGGCGGAATCGTGACGATCAGCGTCGGTCATTGCCATCCGCACGTGCTGGCGGCGGCGACAAAGCAGAACGAAATGCTCCAGCATTCGACGACGATTTATCTGCATCCAAACGTCGGTGCATTCGCTGAGAAGCTCGCGTCGAAGATGCCTGGTGACCTGAAAATCTGTTACTTCGTGAACTCCGGTTCGGAGGCGAACGACCTCGCGTTGTTGATGGCCCGCGTTCACACGGGCAACTACGATGTGATCGCTCTGCGCAACGCGTACCACGGCGGCAATGCGTCGGGGATGTCCATGACGGCTCACAGCAACTGGAAATACAACGTGCCGCACAGTTTCGGCGTGCATCATGCCATCGCGCCGTATCCGTATCGCGGGCCGTACGGCTACGACGACGCGGACGCAGGCAGGAAATACGCCGATGACGTGAAGTCGCTGATTGATTATGCCACGCCGGGCAAGGTGGCGGCTTTCATTGCGGAATCCATTCAAGGCGTCGGCGGGTTCGTCGAGTTTCCGCAGGGTTATCTCAAGCACGCCTACGAACACGTTCGCGCGGCGGGCGGCGTGTGCATCGCGGACGAGGTGCAGACGGGCTTTGGCCGGACGGGCACGCATTTTTGGGGCTTCGAAACGCAGGGCGTGATCCCCGACATCGTCACGCTGGCGAAGGGCATCGGCAACGGCTGTCCACTCGCGGCGGTTGTCACGACGGCGAAGGTGGCGCAGTCGCTCGTCGGCAAAGTTCA
>CAZNOE010000886.1:0-2908 GCA_964574525.1 uncultured Bifidobacteriaceae bacterium | reverse complement strand
AAACATAAGAGACGCCGTGTTCCCGTAGAGCGCACTCAAGCAGTTCGCGGTTGAACTGAGGGTTGAATTGGCTATAGGGCGACGAACGAACATCGGCCACAGCTTGAATATTGTGCTGCTTCAGCAGCGCCACGAACTTCGCCAACTCCAGATTGGAGTGTCCGATGGTGAACACAGGTTGCTGAGGATCGAGCGTGAGTGCTTTCACTCCTTTCCGATTCCATCCGGAAAACGGTCCGGCACGAGGTTCAACTGCACGTGGTGTTCAAGGAGCGCCTTTGCGCCTGCGAGCAGAAACGCGAATCCTTCCGTTGAATCGAGCGCGTGTTGCACGGCTTCGCTCTCGCTTCCCGGAAATCCCCTGTTCGTAACGCTGACGAACGTCGTGCCATCGGGCCGGGCCTTGAAAATCCATTCTATCGGTGTGGGCGCGCCGCAAGCTTCCCATTCGACGAGGATTCGCGCGTCCTGCTCGACGGCCTTCACATTCACCTGTACGGAAACGTTGTACATTTCCCAATCCCACGTGACCTGCTTGCCAGCCTCCAATCTGCCGCTGCCTTTGCTGAACCAGAATTCCGACGTGATGGCGGGATTGACGAAAGCCTCGAACACTTCCGCGACCGGTTTGCGAATGAGCATTTCGGCTTTGGCGATCGGTTGAAGTTTGTTTGGCATAACGCGTCCTTTGATTTTTCTATTTTCCCTTCGCCGCTTGTTTCAACTTCTTGATGTCGAGCTTTACCATCTTGAGCATCGCCGCCATGACGCGTTGCGATTTCGCGGCGTTCTTATCGCGCAACAGCTCGTCCAAAATGGTGGGCACGATCTGCCATGAGAGTCCGTATTTGTCTTTGAGCCAGCCGCACTGCACCTCTCTGCCGCCGGCCGAGAGCTTCTTCCAAAACCTGTCCACTTCCGCCTGCGTCTTGCAGTTCACGACAAACGAGATGGCCTCGGTGAATTTGAAGTGCGGACCGCCGTTAAGCGCCACGAATTCATGTCCCTCAAGCTGGAATTCAACGGTCATGACCGATCCCGCCGGTCGTCCGGAGACTTTTTCTCCTGCTTCGTCATAGCGGGCAATTTTCCCGATCTTGGAATTCTTGAAGATGGAGGTATAGAACTTTACGGCCTGCTCGGCCTGGTTATCGAACCACAGGAATGGGGTGATTTTTTGCATAGGTTTGCTCTTTTGTATGTTGACTTAAAAACCGCAGATGGACGCGGATGGACGCAGATAAAGGCGGCAAGCCGGTGCTTCGCGCCAATCCTGACGCCTCACCCGGCGGGTGAACTGATGAATTGGAGTAAGTTCCATGTCATCTGTGCTACAATTATGCAAGTTCGCGCATTTACAACAAAGATCTGGCGACACGCTTTTTCTTCCTCTCCCCGCGACGAAGGAGCGGGGAGAGGACCGAGGAGAGGGGCAATCCAAAACAAACGCGCCTCCTCTCCCCGGCCCTCTCCTCCATCCGATGGAGGAGAGGGAGTGGTTGCGGCTTTGCCGCGTCGTGTTCATCTGCGTCCATCTGCGTTGAACGACATTATTAGGTTTGCCGGATTGTAAAGAGGCGGTCGCGTTCCATCCATGCCTTCCACACTTTGTCGCGCGGCGCATCGAAGGTGCGCGTGATGACGAAGGGTTTGACGTGTGATTGTTTTGTCGGATTGGCTGGCGTGTTCATAATTCTTCTCTCAGTTAGGCAGTTTGATGGGAGGACTTCGCGCCACGCTGTCCAGATGCGTCGCGGCGTCCCGTGTTCAAGGTATCACGCTGATCATCCAACCCACGCCGAAGCGGTCCTCGATCATGCCGAAGCGGGGAGACCAGAAAGTCTTCGCCAGAGGCATCTTCACTTGACCGCCGTCGGCCAGCGCAGTGAAGGCGCGATCCGCTTCAGCTTCAGTTGCCACTGAGAGCGAAAGTGAAAAACCTTGGAAGTTTGGCTTTTCAGTGGAGCAGCCGTCGGAGGCCATGAGCGGCGTCTCGCCGACGCGGAAGCTGGCGTGCATGATTTTGTTCTCGAAACCGGGCGGGACCATGCCGGGCGGCGGCGGTTCGGGGCTTTCTTTGAAGCGCATCATCATCTCCACTTCGGCGCCCAGCGCCTTGCGGTAGAATTCGACGGCTTGTTCGCAATTACCGTTGAAGAAAAGATACGGTTGGACGATTCGATTGTTTTTTGTCGTGCTCATAATGTTTAATCAGTGTTTGTCTTTCGATGAGTTACCGGTGGATTGTTCGGTGCTGGGCAGGTCAACGTCGGAAGGGAATGAGCGCGCGCAACCGTGGCTCGCGCAAGAAAAGCCCGCCCCAGACCAGCACGCCTGCAATGACTGTGGCGAAGAATGGATCGCCAACGCGCACATGAGTGGCGGTCGCGCCGCCGAGATAACCCGTCAGCAAAATCGCTCCGAGGATGGACGTGCCCGGAATCAAATAGATGACCGTGCAAGCGACTTCGAGAATCGCGAGCGGGAGCGGGAGCTTCTCCGGCCATCCAAGGTGCTCGAATCCTTGCACGACAGCCGGTGGCTTGGCGAATTTCATCGCGGCGCTTAAGAGCAGCAGCAGCACCGGCAGTGCGCTCATGATGTATCCGGCCCAGAGCGCTTTCTTTGAAACGGCAGGTAGTGAGTCCGTTTGCATGAGTTTTCCTCGGTGGGTTCGTTTAGTCGAATGTTAGTGGCTCGCCCTCTCCCCGGGAGAGAGAACAGCCATTGGGTGCGTTGGCTTTCTCGGAAATCAAATCGCCTTTCGCAGCGCCTGGGTTTCTCGAAGTAAAAGACGGACAAACCGCCCAAGGCGTCGCAATGCGACATACTGGCGGAAGATTCTCCCTCTCTTGGGGGAGAGGGCCGGGGTGCACTGCTGTTGAAATAAGGATTTCATGTTTAGAAC
>CAZNOE010000885.1:0-2920 GCA_964574525.1 uncultured Bifidobacteriaceae bacterium | reverse complement strand
GCGGCGGCCAGAAAGTGGCGCGCGGTGGGCAGATCGGCTTTGCGCGTCCACGAGTCCGCCAGAGGATCGTATGCCCAGACGGTCCGAAGCGCAGTGGCCGCGTCAGGATAATGGCCGCCGATCACGTAGAGGATTCCGTCCACCACGCAGGAGGCCGGGGTGCTCGCTTGGCCGGGCATGGCGGCCATTTGGGTCCACGACCCGGGCGCGGCGATGGCTGGAGGGAGCAAACACAGGCACGAGAAAGCCACGATCAACACAGTCGCGTGGACGCGCTTACGATGGCAGGCCATCTCGACGATGGACTTAGGATACCCAGCTGCGAAAACCTCCGCGGCAGCAAGGAGAACATTAAACGTCGAACTGCCGATTGATTTCATTTGTTTCGTTTTCATGGTCTCGGATCTTTGGATTTCGAGTTTCGGACTTCGGATTTTGAGCGGGCGGGCTTTGGCGAACCCCGAAGTTCACCACCAAAGCCCGCGCCGCGATGGTTAACGCTCTTGATTGCACGGCTTGACGGGACGCAGGTCCCTACACCGCCGTATCGCCAGATGGCTTACGGCGGGGAGCGGCATCCCTGGTTGGCCGTCAAATAAGAAACCTCGCCCGTGCCGTTCATCTCGCGGGATTCAGTATTTGATCGTGCCAGTCCCTTCGGAGCCAAATGTGACAAGCACATCGGTTCCGGGAACAGGGGGGTACGGGTCCATTGTACGGTAGGTGTACACCGCTTCGAACCCTCCGCTGGCGTTCTGGAACCGACCGGTGCCGCCCGTAAAAATCACGGTGTAGCTGACTCCAGGGTTGACATAGGCATCCCAGAAGACCTCGTCACCGTTGGCGCTCTTGAACGATCCCTGGAAGATTGCGTCGCCTGACGCGGCATAACCCACCAACACCCCTTCGGCAGTGAGCGAACCGAGGTGAGTCGCCCAGCCTGTGCCTTCCAACACAGCTACGCTGGGGAAGGGCGTGTAGTTCACCGTAGTAGAATCGTTCCGGAACTTGAATGGCCGTTCCACCTGGTCCTTCGCGCTCACCCCCATCGGCAGGGAAAGCGCACAAACTGCGAGGGTCGTGACCCATCGAGCCAATGTTGATTTTCTCATATACTTGCACCTTTCTGTTGTTTGTTTGTCTTTCGCGGCCATCCAGTGCCCCACGCCGCCGGAGCCTCACCCGCAAGGCCCTCGTCGTTTCCGGCTTCGGCCCTGCCCGGGAGGCGCCCGGTGTTACGGTCGGAACACCTAGCCGTCACGCTGTTCTGAAGGAAAAGCCCGAAATAGTTGCAAAGAAACTGGTGGAATCGGCGCGGCGGTCTCGCCCGAGCGGAACGCGTCAGGTTTCAATCCCAGCGACATGAACCAAGGCGACGCGCGTTGCATGAGAGCAGCCGGGCTGGGAAGTGTTCTCGAAATGAATTTCTGGAACTGTGGGGAGGCGCCGTGCATTGAACCCGAACTCAGCAGTTGGTAGGGTCATCGCGCTGCGATGACCCCGCGCCATATCAGGCGCGGAATGACTGTTCGCGTTCGTACCTTATTGCACAATTCCCTTCGCCCGCTGGATGCGGGCGAGGTCATCGCAGCGCGATGACCCTACCACCGTTGCGCGAACTGTCATTTCGGATTTCGGGTTTAAGCTGACCCGCAGTTCAGCCTCAACCTTTCTGGCAGTTCAGTGAGTTACCCAAACGCCGGAGCGCGGACCGCCGAGTACGAGTAAAGGCATTCTTGAAAGGGCCGCTAACGGAATACTGTGTAGGGTTCGTCTTCCCAGTTCAAAGCCGGCCACCGAAAGCTGTCCACGCTGCCGTCGAATCGAAGCGCCACGTCCTTGATGTTCGTTTTCTTGCTGAACGAGGGTTGAGCGCCAGTCCATCCACTGTACAAATGCCGGTGCCACGGACACGCCGCCGCGAGGAGCGAGCCTCGGCAGACTTTCCTTGATGAACAACCAACACTTCCTCAACTCATGCAAAAGCCAATGAAACCATCATCTCTTAAAATCAACTCCTTGACCCGTCGCGATTTTTTGCGACGCACCTCCCTCGCTGCCGGCACGGCGGCACTAACGTTTCCTTACGTGGCAAACGGCCAAGTGGCGTTGAACGCAATCCCCAATCCTGATTCCTCCGGTCTGTGAAAATGTGGCAGTCATGGCAGAGACACCTAGCGACCAATATAGGTCATCCGAAGTTATTCAGCCGGGATGGAGCTGAGCCGCCGGGGACGCGCTCCGGCTGCAAGGGTCGCTCACGAACCGCCCCGAACCGTCCGACTGCCCAGCGGGGCGGCGGTTCGCTGGAGCTGGTTAGCCGGCAGTTGCGAACGCAAAATCTGCACTTCCACAATCTGCCGCTCGACTGGTCGGAGGCAAACGCCGTTGGTCTTGCAAGCCATGTAGCTCAATGCCACTTGGGCAGCGATGCTCGTGTCCACTCCAAGAAACTCAATCGGCAAATGCAAGGTGACCGGCCCATCAGGATAGATGTCCACCGTGGCGTTTAACTCTGCGAACCGGTGACTCTGTGGCGAAACGTCGCTGAAACCCTGCCCACTGACCTTGACTGAAGAATTCGGCAGCAACTCCAATCGCGTCGGCCTTCCCACGCCGCCAGTCCTCTCCGGGTCGAGGTCTTTGCTGTAAAGGTGAAATCCGGGGTCGGTGGGTGTGAACGTCGCGCGGAGCAATGGCAATCCCCGCGAATCCGACTCTAGGAATAAGGCGACGCGGACTCCGTTGCTCGAAAACTCGGTCAAGCGTGCGTGCTCGGTGAAGGTGGTATCGGGTGCGTAGCTGCGTGCATTCCCGGCACGGAACATCTGAAAACTGACAAACGCCAGAGCACCGACGACGCAGGAAAGAATCAGAAGGAGTTGTGCTCGATTGCTCATGGTGTGTGCTGCCGGCTAAC
>CAZNOE010000884.1:0-2921 GCA_964574525.1 uncultured Bifidobacteriaceae bacterium | reverse complement strand
GGCATGGCTGTTCGCTCGCGCGCGAATCAGCCTGCTGTGTGGTGACTGTCCTTTGTGGGAACTCTGGTGCCTGAAAAAAAGGGACGCACTTACTTGCGTCTCTCCTCAGGCACCTAGGAGGGCCCACGAAAGAACGCTTTCGGCGCGCCCCTGATGGGGCGCGCGTCGAGCGCTGTCTTTCGTGCGAAATTTCCTAGGTTTCGAGGAGAACAGCAGCCGAAGCTGCGCGAAATTATTTTGTAAAAAGTTCTGGTCGTTTTGTTTTTCCGAACGGGGCGAGATTAAGCCGGGGGCTGGCGTGAAACAATCCTGAAAGATTTCTGCTCGGAAACAGGCGAGACGCGCTGTCCTACGTTGATCAGCGTCAATCCGCGTTGAATTGCGTTCCGAACGCGCGAACGATTTAACGACCTTCACTCGACTCAACAAACGGCGGGATCGGGCAATCGAGTGTGTCCGCAATCGCCCGGAGCAACTCGGCTTCGCGCTCCTGAATCACGCCGTCGGCGCCGATGACGTGAATGCACGCATCAATCAGATTCTTTTTGATCTGCGGCACGGCCAGCGCCAGACGATTGAGCGCGGCATCAATCTCTGTCAACCCGCAGGCTTCGCGCGACAGGAGTTGCCAGTCGCCGTCCGGCGAGCGCAGATACGGCGCGCCGGCGAGGAAGGCTTTTTCAACTTCGGCCGGGTCGCCGCTGCTGACGTTGGCCAATGCCGTGAGCACGACGCTACAATCCGGCACGAGCGGTTTGACCGAATAGTATTGAGTGGTCGGCGGACGGGTTTTGTTGAAATGCGGCTCAAGATGACGGCGGATGATTTTCTGCAGGACGAATTCAAACAGGTCAATCTGCTGGTCGCTTTCGATGAGCCACTGGAGCGTCTCGCTGAATTGCTGGAACTCGTCGGAGCGCAACTGGCGCAGCGCGGGCAGAGCGAGATTCACCAGCGGCAGCCGGGTGCGCGCGGCGATGGGTGCGACCTCCGGGAACAAGGCGGCGGTTTTCCCGTAGATCGTGGAGTTCGCGCGCTGGGCGAGTTCCTTGAGTTGTGTGGCGCGTATGGTTTCATCCTCGCTCAGCAGCAAGGCGTAAATGAGCGCCACCGCGTCGAACGGTTCGCGCGCCGTGGCCTTTACGCTTTCGGGCAAGGAATTCCGCAAGTCTTCCGCGTAACGAAGATGGAGCGGCGTCGGTTTGCCGAGATTGGGCAGAACGCTTTGCATCGGGACGGCGTTGGGGGCGAAACCGGCGGCCTGTCCGGCAGGAAATGGAAAAATGGGAGGAATTCGTGCGGCTGGTGGTTTCGAGGAGATGCGCGGTTTTTGCAGCAACTCACGCACAACATCGTCGCCGTCCGCGGCGGCGACCGGCTTGAGTTTTCCGTCCCAACCCGGGTCAATCGCGCGGATGCGTTCTTCGAGCGGGGGATGCGTGGCGAAGAGATTGAAGAATGAACCGCTGATGGCGTTGCCGAAAAACATGTGGCTCGCTTCGGCGGCGTGTTCGGCTTCGATGCGCGAGCCTTCGGGCAACCCGCCGATTTTCTGGAGCGCGCCGGAAAGGCCGGCGGGGTTGCGGGTGAATTGCACCGCCGAGGCGTCGGCGAGAAATTCGCGCTGGCGGCTCACGGCGGCTTGAATCAGGTTGCCGAAGAACACGCCGACCCAGCCGATGATGATGAGCGCCAGTCCGAGCAGCGGCAGCGGATTTTTTCGTCCGCGCGTGCGCAAGAGGATGCGGCCGACGATGGCGAGGCAGAGGATGCCGAAGATGATCCCCATGAGCCGCAGGTTGAGCCGCATGTCGCCGTTGAGGATGTGGCTGAATTCGTGGGCGATGACGCCTTGGAGTTCGTCGCGCTTCAGGAGTTTCATGCAGCCGCGCGTGACACACACCGCGGCGTCGCTCGGCGAATGACCGGCGGCGAAGGCGTTGATGCCGGATTCTTCGTCCATGACATAGACCTGCGGCACGGGCACGCCGGAAGCCAGCGCCATTTCTTCAACGACGTTCCGGAGTTTGCGTTCGTCGGCGTCGGTGGTATTCGGATTGACGAGCCTTCCGCCGAGTGATTCGGCGACAGCACTGCCGCCGCTGGAGAGAGCGGAGATTTTGTAAAGACTTCCGCCGGCAACGACCGCGAGCGTGCCGACGGCGGCGTAGAGCAGGATTTGCGGATTCCAAAGCGCGAGTTCAGGACCGCCACCGTAGCGATGCGCTTGGGCCGACGCGCCGGCGAAAATCACGAGGCACGCGAAGTAAACCGCAGCCATGATACACATCACAGCGAGGGCAAAATAGAACACCAGCAGTTTGGTGTTCTTGCGGGCCTTGTCCTGTCGCTCGAAGAAGTCCATGTTCGTTAAATGAGTTAAACCGTTAAATGGTTAAACGGTGACTCGCCGCCGTCACTCATTTAACTCATTTAACCTATTTAACCGATCACGAATCAGAACTGCACCTTCGGCGCCTCGCGCTGTTCCGGTTTGTCTATGACGAACAACTCGGCCGGGGCGAAGTTGAACGTGCCGGCGATGACGCTGCTCGGGAACACTTCGCGCTGCGTGTTATAGACCATCACCGAATCGTTATACGCCTGGCGCGCGAAGGAGACTTTGTTCTCCGTCGAGGTCAATTCCTCCATCAAGCTCATCATCGTGGTGTTCGCTTTGAGGTCGGGGTACGCCTCGGACAGCGCGAACAGGCGGCCCAACGCGCCGGTGAGCGAGCCTTCGGCGGCGACCAGTTGCTGCATCGCCGCAGGGTCGCCGGGATTGGCCGCTGCGCGGATGTTGGCCGACGAGGCGGCATTGCGCGCCGCGATGACGGCTTCGAGCGTACCGCGCTCGTGTTTGAGATAGCCCTTGGCCGTCTCGACGAGATTCGGGATCAGGTCGTAGCGGCGTTTGAGCT
>CAZNOE010000883.1:0-2925 GCA_964574525.1 uncultured Bifidobacteriaceae bacterium | reverse complement strand
ATCTTTCCACGGCCAGATTCTACGCTCAATCGGCGATCGAAATGGGGCAGCATAAAATCCGCCAGGATTCCAACTGGCGGCAGACGTATACAAGCGGCGCATGGGAGTCCAACCGTACGATCGGCAGCGGGAAATACACTCTCGAAGGCATCGACTCTGTGGACGGGAATCTGAGCAACTCTGCCTCCGACTCCCTGCTGCTGCGCGGTACCGGCTCCGAGGGTCAGTCCCGCTACAAGCTCCAGGTGACGATGGTCTCAAAGTCCAACGCCCTAACGTGTCTCCAGGTGGCCATGCACGCGGGCAACGATCTGCTGTTCAGCAGTGCAACCGTCGCCTGCAACCAGACGATCAGCGCGAACAACAGTGTCTCCGCCACCGGCACATCATCGATTCAGTCCCGGGTTGAGGTAGCCAACGCTTGGAGCGGAGGCATATACAACCCGCCGACTCCGGTGACGGGGATCACCCCGCGGACGATGCCGGACGCCACCGTGTTCGATTACTACTACTACATCCTCAACGGCACGCCGATCTTGATAGGCTCGATCCCCAGCGCTCAAGGAACCAAGACGGTCGAAAAAGTGGTCCTTAGCCCCGGCAACAACCCGTATGGGTCTGGGGTAAAGAACGCCAACGGCATTTACGTGATTGATTGTCTATCGGGAAACCTGCGGATTCGCAATTCCCGCATCGTAGGCACGCTGGTGATTCTCAATCCGGGAGTGTTCTCCATCCAGAACGCCGTCAACTGGGAGCCCGCCATCGCCAACTATCCGTCGCTCCTCGTACGCGGCAACGCCGAACTGTCCTTCACGAACTCCCCGCTTCTGTCGGAGAGTTCCCTAAGCTTCAACTTCAACCCGGCGCATACGCCGTACGCCAGCTTCCCCGACAACGATACAACCGATAACTACCCATCGGTCATGAAGGGCCTCATCTACGCCTCAGGCAACGTCACCACGAAGAACTCCGTGACCATCGACGGAGTCTTGGTGATCGGAACCACCCTGAGCGCAGCGAACACCTTGAGTTTGACCTACAGGTCAACCTTCTTCGACAACCCGCCGCCGGGCTTCGGAGGCGCGCCGGAGATGGTGCTCTCACCGGGAACCTGGAAGCAACTCGTGGATTAGGAACCCATCACGCTCAGGCAGGGAGCCTTGTTTCCGATCCCCTTCCTTCCGGGACTAAAGCAGGTGGCAAAGTCGCTCCTCGACCCGCGACCTGGTTCGATGTGCCTTCGCGTTCGACGTCCTTCGGTCCTATGAACAGGGTCCGCTGACTGCCCGTAACTCTCCGTTCGCGCCGTCTGCCATGGTCAGGTAAAGGTTGATGGCGCCGCTGAAGTTGCCGCCGAGGTTCCAGTGAAAGTTCCCGTTTCCCTGGCTATCAGTCATAAACGCCGATCCTATGATGCCCAAGCCGACGAACTCGACGTTGTACGTCACTCCGGGCGAAAAGTTGCTCACGATCAACTGCACGACGGTGCGATTATCCCCCGGGACATAATTGAGGATGGCCATCCCATCCGCGCTGGGGTTTTCGCCGTTGCGCGGACAAAATGATCCGATCTTCGTGGCCGCACCGTACGCGATACCAACCAACGCACATACCAGTACAGCACAAAGCAATCTACGAAACTTGAACATTGCTATTTCTCCGAAGAGGCCCGACCACCGGCCCATGGAAACCCGGCAACACACCGAATATCCCGACCGGCCCGCCTCAATGCCCAAGTTATCGGCTGTGTTGACCATTTGTCAATCCCAATTTCACATACTTGACAGTGATTCTTTTTCTCAGTCTAGGTAAAAACCCTTAGTCCATCGCCGACATCAGTGAACGCCTCAAACGACAATCGCAGGCCGATAATACACATTCCAAAACCATGAATCTCAGATTTCAGAACTCAGCTTTGAGATTTGAGAATTAGATGCTGGCTTCAAAACGCCGCCACGCCCGTGATTTCGCGGCCCACGATGAGTTGGTGAATCGTTTCCGTGCCCTCATAGGTGATGACGCTTTCGAGGTTGAGCATGTGGCGGACGGGGCAACATTCGACGCTGATGCCGCCCGCGCCGAGGATGTCGCGGCATTCGCGGGCGACGTCCAGCCCCATACGCACGTTGTTCCACTTGGCCAGTGACACCTGCGAGTGGTGCATCGTGCCCTGGTCCTTGAGGCGGCCCAGTTGCAGCGCCAGAAGCTGACCGAGCGTGATCCGGCGAAGGATGTCGGCCAGGCGGACTTGCATGTGCTGCTTGTTGATGAGCGGCGAGCCGAACAAGATTCGCTGGCGGCAGAACTCCAAGGCTTCTCGATAGCAGGCCATGGCCGCACCGACCCCGCCCCAGGCGATGCCGTATCTTGCCTGGGTGAGGCAACTCAGCGGGGCGCCGAGTCCTTCGGCCTTGGGCAGCCGGCTCGACTCCGGAACGCGGCAGTTGTCGAAAAAGAGTTCACTCGTCACCGATGCTCGTAACGAGAATTTGTGCGGAATGTCGCGGGTCGTATAGCCGGGGGTGCCCTTTTCCACCAGGAATCCGCGGACGCCGTGCTCGGTCGTGGCCCAGACGACGGCCACATCGGCGACCGAGCCGCTGGTGATCCACATTTTGGCGCCGCTGAGGACCCAGTCGCCGCCCTTCATATCGGCGCGCGTTTTCATGGTTCCGGGATCGCTGCCGCCGTCGGGTTCGGTGAGTCCAAAGCAGCCGATCGCTTTGGCTTTGGCCATCTGCGGAAGCCAGCGGTCCTTCTGCTCATCTGACCCGTAGGTATGGATCGGGTACATCACCAGGCCGCTCTGGACGGAGGCGAAGCTGCGGATGCCGCTGTCGCCGCGTTCCAACTCTTGCATGATGAGGCCATAGGCGACGTTGTTGAGGCCCGCGCAACCGTAATCCTTGAGCGTCGGCCCGA
>CAZNOE010000882.1:0-2932 GCA_964574525.1 uncultured Bifidobacteriaceae bacterium | reverse complement strand
GCCAGATCGTCAGTGAGCTTCGCGTTGCGCGCGATGAACACCTGTCGCATGACCGGCTCGGATGCCTTGGCCGTGGCACCCAACGGAGTGTTGTTCGTCGGCACCGTTCGCCAGCCGAGCACGCGCTGGCCTTCCTCGGCGACGATGCTGGCAAAAATCTTTTTGCACTCGGCGCGCTGGGCGGATTTGTTCGGCAGGAAAACCATCCCCACGGCGTATTCGCCCGGCGCCGGCAATTTCACCCGCGCTTCCTTGGAAACCAGTCGCAAGAACTCGTGCGGTGTTTGGATGAGAATGCCCGCGCCGTCACCAGTGTTGGCTTCGCAACCGCACGCGCCGCGGTGGTCGAGATTCAACAGCACCTGCATCGCCTGCCCGATGATACGGTGGGACTTAGCGCCCTTGATATTGACGACAAACCCGACGCCGCAGGCTTCGTGTTCGAACTGCGGATCGTACAGACCCTGCTTGGGCGGCGGGCCGGTTCGCGCTGGCGCGCGGGCTTTTTGTTTGTTTTTTCTCTTCGTCATTTCTGCGGCGACCTTGCTGACACCGTCGTTACGGTAAAATTTGCATAGTTTTTACCCGAATGGTGGAACTGCGCAATAAATCATTTCAAAAATCTTGCTGATCAGGGGTCTCTCGCTTCGGGAACAACGATTTTTGCCGCTCTCATTAACACCCCGCTTCAGCGGGGTGTCGCGCACGGCCACAGGGTCTCAACCGTTTCAACGGTTTGCCGGCAAAGGGGAAACCGCTGAAGCGGTTGAAGTTCCTGTTCACCGATCCACACCCCGCTAAAGCAGCGTGTTAATGAAAGGTCTGTGATTGCGAGCGCGCCCGGCGCACTACCTGATCGGCGCAAAGTGGAATATCTGCGCTCCGTGTTCCGGCAAGTCGAGATAAAGCCCTTGCGCCTCCAAATCGCTGCCAAACCGTTCGTAAACCTCAGTGCTCAGCAGATCGCGCATGGACCAGTTGTAGTCCGCCAGGTTCGGCACTTTCAGCGGCACGTAACATTGGCTGCGATGCGGCGCCTGGTTCACCGCCGCAAGATCGAACTCAGTTCCCCTCCAGGGAGGGGTCAAGGGTGGGTTCTCCGGCGGCTCTGCGAGCCACTGAACGACGATGAAATTCTGCGCGCTCGGATTGCCCGGCCACGCCTCACGCGGAGACAAAATCTCCCCCCGGCCACGACCCACCGCCGTCTTTGAGAGGGTTGTCAGCAGCGCGTTGTACATCTGTTGCACGTCGGGTTGCGGCGCTTCGAGGGGACGACGGCCGAGTTGCACCGGGACTTTGATGCGCGCGCCCGTGAGTTGGCCTTCGTGGAGAAAGCGCATGCCCGGCAAACCCAGGATGACCCACGCCGCGGCGCGATGTTCCGCAAGCGACAGCTTCACGGCCACACGCGGCTCGTCATGATTTTCGAGGAAGTGCGCGCAGGCCGCCGTGAAGTGCGGCGGCAATTCCAGCAGCCGCTGCTGCGCCCACGCCGTGTTCCGCCAGATCAAATCGTCATAAAGATGTTTGTCGTAGGTGAAATCGAAACCGAGGTTCTGCATCCGCGCCTCCAAATCCCAATACACCTCGGCGAGAAAAAGGAAACCAGGCTGCTCCTGCCGAACAGCGGGAATGGCCTCCGCCCAAAATTCCGTTTCCAGACGCGCGCCGGTATTGGGGAAGCCCGCCCAGGTGCGCTCGAACACTTCATTGAGCAACAGCATCGCCATGTCGCACCGCACGCCGTCGCATCGCGCCGCCACGGACAATAGTTGTTTCCTCATTGCGGTGCGCGTGGCCGGCTGCCGGTAATCCAGTTGAGCCACGTCCGTCCAGCAGGGAAAATGCGGGTCTTTGCCGTGCGCGATCCAGCGCACACCCGACGACGTCGGCTGGGCGAACGTGCCTTCGACTTCCGCCGCGCTCTGCACAAACATATCCGGATGTTCCCGCAGCCATGGATGATCCAGCCCGACGTGGTTCGGCACAAAGTCCAAAACCAGCTTCAAGCCCGCGCCGTGCAGTTTGGTTCGGAATTCTCGCAGGCCCGCATTACCGCCCAGTGTGCGAGGCACTTTGTATTCGGCGATCGAATAAGGTGAGCCGGCCACGTCCTCTTTGCGCCAGTCAGGAAGTAACTCATCGTAGGCACAGCGCAGATTCGGCTCTTTATACGCCAGCGTGCGTGCGCGGCGGCCGGTCGTCCACACACCCATCAGCCAGATGTGGGTGAAGCCGAGCCTTTGCCAGCCTGCGAATTCCTCGTCCGGGACCGTCGCCAGCGTGATCGTCTGCCCAAGCCGGTCCGACAACTCGCGCAACCAGCAGCGGGTGTTGATCTCGTAGAGAATTGGATGTGTCATGCGTGATTCGTGACGCGTGATACGTGATAGGGACTGCGCGTGACCATCGCGAGTCTTTTTCTTCACGCATCACGCATCACGAGTTCAATACCTTCAGCGCCTTCTTCGCATCGCCCACACGGGTCAGGCCAGATCAATGGCGAGAATCTCATGGTCGAGGATCGAAGGGATCGTGAAGCGCAACTCGCGCTGGCGACGTTCGAGCCGAAGCGCTTTGCCCGCCATAAGAAGATGCGCCTTCGCGGCGCGAAGTCCCTCCGGCAGGCGCACGCAAACCTCCTGTGCGCCGATCGGAATCAACTCGCGAAGCGGACCCTTCATCATCATCGGATTGGTCAGATTCACGAGATGAACGGTGACGGAATTCTTTTGCCGCCACGCCGTGACGTCGAGCACGCCGAGGCCCGTGACCTGAACCACCGGCGGTTCGCTTGTCGCCCATTCCACGGCGTTGCGCAGAAGTTTGAAATGGTCCACACAGAGCACTTCCCAAAACGTGCGGTCAATGTCCCATGGAAAGTAGATCACGCGTCCCGCAGACGACCCCTCACCCGGCCTCGCGGCCA
>CAZNOE010000881.1:0-2938 GCA_964574525.1 uncultured Bifidobacteriaceae bacterium | reverse complement strand
AAATGCTCGGTGACCTGGTGGTCGTTGTTGAAGTTCTCGATGAAGTCGGTTTCGCCATCACCGTTCAAATCCCGCAGCCGGGCGATCTGGTCGCGGCAGGTCACGTAGATGGTTTCGTCCACAATCTTCACGCCGAGCGGTTGAAAGAGGCCGGACGCGATCCGCTGCCAGATCAATTGACCGAGATTACCATCAATGCCGCTCACAATCCACACGTCTCCGTTCCAGGTGCAGATGGCGGCGCGCTGGCCGTCTTTGAAAAAATCGAAACCGCCGAAGCGCATCCAGGTGTGCCACGGATTCTCCGCGTCGGGCGGCGGTGTGAGTTCATCCACGGCGAACGAACCGTCTTCGCCCCCGAGTTTGCCCCGCGTGGCCAGCGGCGGATTCCATCGCGCGGGCCCGCCTTTCGTAAGCGGCGTAAGATCGGCGACGGGCGATGATGCGAGTGCGAAAGCGGACAAAGTGGCGGCGTCCGCACCGGACTTTGAATGCGCGATGAGCAGCTTCGCCTTCAACGGTGTGGCAGAGGCGGGAATGCGGAGCAGAGTGAAACCATTCGACTTGACGATACTGGCGGCACTTTGCCCGATCAGCGCGACCGGAATGTTTTCCGGCGCGACGCGCATCAGCAGGTCACGCGAGGATTTGCTGACGTTGAGCGTTCGAGTGAAGGCGATGGCTTCGCCACTACGTTCGTAGCCGGGCGATTCGAGCACCCGCGCGTCACCGACCGTGTAGGCAATGACCACTTGGTTGCTGTAGAAGTAAACGCCTTGGAAACGTGCCCACTCAGGCGGCAGCGGACCGTAGGGTTTTTGGTCGCGTCCGAGAAAGCGCGGGTCCGCGAAGCCGCTGGTTTCGGGATTCGCCCAGCCGGGTCCAACTGGATTCACAAACGCCTTCTCACCGACGATACTGGTGTGAGTCTCGTGCGAACCATCGAACGCGATGCCGCGCCAGTCCACAAATTCATCACCCGTCCAGGCCGCGGCCACGCGCATCGTGTCGTGATCGTAGAGCATCCAGGCGCGGCCTTTCGAGATGCCGCCCAGGCCAGAATCAAGGCGAACCGCGATGCCTTTGTCAGCGATGTTGTCGGGCGCGACCTGCAACGTCCAAAAGAGCGCCGGGCCGAAGTTCATCAGCCGATACTTCGGGCCTTTTTCAAACTCGATCATCTCGGCGGTCTTCACGCCGCGTCCGGAACCTTTCGGCAGGGCGGCGAGATATTCAGGCGTGACGTTGAAATAGGCGCTCGGGTTGTGCGGCTTCACGAATGTTTCGCGGATGTAGTGAATGGCGTCATAGCGTTGTTCCGGCGTGAGAAAAGTCCAGGCCGGCATCTGGCCAAGACCCTGGCTGAGAGTTTTGTAAATGCTGAATGGGTCGCTGCCATTCTTGAATGGCTCTTTCCAGAACGGGCGCGACGTAGGCAGGGAACCCGCCTGGGTGAGATTGCCGTGGCAGGTGATGCAGATGGTGTTGTAGAGCTTCTCGCCGCGCGCAAGGCTTTCGGCGTTCCACGAGCGGATGATGCCGGCGTGGTCCAATGCGTCCGCAGTGGTGTCAGGCTCGGCTGCGCCCACGGCGTGAAAGATCATCATGGCCACAACGCATCCGAAACCGAACGGGGCCTGACGCAATGGCACAACGCGGTACAACCGCGAGCACTCCCTCTCCTCCATCGGATGGAGGAGAGGGCCAGGGGAGAGGAGGAGTTTTTCGCGCCTGGCGTTGACGCAACCCCTCTCCTCAGTCCTCTCCCCACTCCTGCGTCGCGGGGAGAGGAAGAAAAAAGCGCCGCGTAGAAATTTTTGTCGAGAAAGCGCTGACATTTACTTTTGTAGGACAGTGTTCACGGCGCAAGTTGCTCGTGCTTGAATTGATTTCAAGGAAGCAATTCGACGCAGAATAGATTGCCCGTGGTTTTGATGCCATCGCGAACGTACAAGCGTCCATCGGCATACGCCGGGTTGCACCAGTTCAAGGCGCACACCTGCGCGCGGCCAATCTCGCGACCAGCCGTGGGGTCGGCCGCGATGAGCACCAACTGCCCCGCATCCGTGCAGACCAGAATATTTTTTCCCAACCCCAAAAACGAGGCGTGCGCGGCATTGGGGGCCGTGTGGAAATATCCTTCCTTCGACCATGCGATCTGGCCGGTCGCGGTGTCCACACAGATCAAATTCTTTGCGGGGCCTAGACCGTAAAGATGCCGGCCTGCGGCTATTGGACTCGAAAAATTCATCGCCGCTGCTTTGTTGGTCCAGACTGTTTCCGCTTTCAAGCCTGTGCCATCCCTTGAAATTTTCACACCGAGCAACCCGGCTTGATACGAGGCGGCCACCACCCAATCGTCCACGATGACCGGCGTGCTGACGTTGCGGCCGTAGGAAGTCTTGATCGGCACGCGCCAAAGCAGTTTGCCCTCGTCCAGGGTCAGTCCGACGAGTCCGGTCACGGTGAAGCAAACCGCCTGCTTCACGCCGGCGAGCGTGGCCACCATCGGCGCGGCGTAAGCAGCGAGATCATCCTGCGATTTCCAGAGGACTTTGCCCGTCCGCTTCTCAAAGCACACCACACCGGCGCCATTCGTGCCGCCGACGCAGGCGATCAGGCGTTCGCCGTCAACGACCGGTGCGGCGGTGTAGCCGTGTTCCGCCGCGCCGGGAATCTTGCTGTCCTCGCCGAGGAACACCGCGCCGAAATCCTCCAGGAAATTGACGCGCCAGATTCGTTGGCCGTCCGCGATCCGCAAACATTGCAACTCGCCTTTGCCGGACTGCGCGTAAACGCGGTCGCCGTCCACCAGCGGCGTGCAACGCGGGCCGGGCGGCCCTTGCTCGTCACGAAAGACGTCGTCCACGATTGCGCGCCAAAGCTCCTGGTGATCGGCGGCATTGATCGCGTGCAGCGTTTCCTTGCCGTTCTGATT
>CAZNOE010000880.1:0-2943 GCA_964574525.1 uncultured Bifidobacteriaceae bacterium | reverse complement strand
GCCGAGGCCGAACGCGAACGCCGGGCGAAGATCGTCAACGCCGAGGGCGAATATCAGGCTGCCGAAAAAATGGTGCAAGCCGCCGCGTTGATCAGCAAGGAGCCGATTGCGCTGCAACTGCGTTTCCTCCAGACGATGCGGGAGATTTCCAGCGAACATAACACGACGACGTTTCTGCCCGTGCCGATTGATTTGTTCAGCCCGTTCATCAAGAGACTGGGTGAGGAAAAGAAGTAGGATGGGCTGTTGAATGTGAGCTAGAGAGGAAAATGAATCAGTTATGAACACAGAGGAACTCATCAGCTGCAAGAGCAGGCTGAGCGAGTCGGCATGGTGTTGGAGATTTCGCAAGCGGATCTCAGCCCTGTGCCGCCGACGCTGGGCGACCCGTGCGAGACGATGCCGCCGAACCCGAGCGTGCCCTGGCTCAACACGGCAAAGCCGGAGCCAGAGCCACGGCGGAAGGGCCGTCAGGGCGGGCGGGCGGCGTGGAATTGAAATTGCAGGCGGGCTTGACCTTGATGATTGAGCCCGCATGATTTCATTGAGCATTGCAGGGTTTGTCACCCCAATGCTCGCAAAGGGTTCGGGGTTGCGTAGCCCCGGAGGTCAACGCGGATGGTCGGGCCGCCATCCGATGAATCCAGTTGCATTTATGGCAACTGAAGCGTCGGACTTGTTATCATGCCTGGCTCGCCGCCGGCGTTGAAGCCGCTCTTCTTCGCTTTCGTGGTTTGTTCAGCAAGGACAGTCCCCCCTCATTATGAGCAAGAAAATGGCTGGTATCATCATGGCGTACGGCATCGTGCTGGCGGCATTGAGTCTCGCCGTCCGGTCGGTCGCCCCGGAACTGGCAAAGGTAACATTTATCACCGGCATCGCCGGAGGCGGGTTGTGTCTGCTTTGGGGTCTCGTGGCGCTGGCTGGACACAAACGCCGTGTTTGGGTGATTCTCACAATGGTAGCGGTCTTCGTTGTTATGTTGACCCAGACGATTCAGGGGTGGGTCGCAGGCAGCGACCAATCAGGAACTCACGTGGGTGCGTTGCTGATAACGCTTCTGTTGATGCTTACGGGCGGAATGCTCATGTATGTCATGCACGGCGAGCGCCCGCCGGAGTTTTACACGACGAACCCAGTCCAGCGGGATATTCCGCCGGGCGTACGTGACGTTCATGCTGGTGGCAAAAGACATCAATCCAAGTGAGCACGGTGAAAGTCGCGAAAATCGCCTTGGTGGTTTTGGCCCTGCATTTGATCGTGCTTGGTTTCTTTTTCTACAAACCACCAGTGAATTACTTTACGGTGGTCTGCTTCAGTACGGTGATTGTCTGGCCGATTACGTTTTCCCTCAGCAAGAGGAGAAAGTGGGCCGGCCTTATCGCAGGTTTGGTGGTCCAGGTCGCCATTCAGCAAGTCGCGTATCACGTCTGGCTCTCCCGAGAGGCCAGCCTCTGGTGGCCACTGGTGCAATTCCTCGCCTTGCAGTACGTGTTGGTTCTCCGGCTTGCCGCTCGTTGAAAGACGCCCCGCCGACGCTTGCCGGCTGAGGAATTTCAATGCGACCCGTTCGGGTTCGGAAACCTTTATTCCAAAACCCTCTGACCTTAGAATCAACGAAGATGTTGCCCCCAGTTCTGCTTGCCTCCGCGACCGCCGGCCCGCATCCGGCGATGATTCTGCCTTTCGCGCTGATGCTGCTGGCCATCGCCGTCATGCCATTCATCCACTTGCATTGGTGGGAACGGCATTTTCCGAAAGTCGCAATGGGTCTGGGCGCAGTCACGACGATCTATTACGTGTTCGTGCTCGGCAACGCGGGGCGGATGCTGCACGTCGGGCACGAATACGTGAGCTTCATCGCGCTGATTGGCTCGCTGTTCGTTGTGGCTGGGGGCATTCACATTGACGTGAAGGGCGAGGCGAAGCCGTGGATCAATTGCCTGTTCCTGTTCATCGGCGCGATGCTGGCGAACCTCATCGGCACGACCGGCGCGTCCATGCTGCTCATCCGCCCGTGGATTCGGATGAACAAGGATCGCATCACCGCGTTTCACATCGTGTTTTTCATCTTCATTGTCAGCAACGTGGGCGGCTGTCTCACCCCCATTGGCGACCCGCCGCTATTCCTGGGCTACATCAAAGGCGTGCCCTTCTGGTGGGTGTTGCAGAAATGCTGGATCGCCTGGGCTATTGCCGTTGCGGGACTGCTTGCGATTTTCTACGGCTTCGACCGCCACAATTTCCGCCGCGCGCCGCAAGCGGTGCGTGAAGTGGAAACCCGGCAGGAAATTTGGAGAATCGAAGGCTGGCGCAATGTCGGCTTTCTGGCGCTGATTCTGGCGGCGGTCTTCATAAAGGAACCGGTCGGGTTGAGCGAAGCCTTGATGGTCGCCGCCGCGGTGGGTTCATGGTTCGCCACACCCAAGCGCATCCACGAAGCCAATGCGTTCAATTTTCTTCCGATCCGTGAGGTGGCGTGGCTGTTCGTGGGCATCTTCGCCACGATGGTGCCGGCGCTGGATTATCTGGAGATTCACGCAGGCCAATTGGGACTGGATTCGGAGATGAAGTTCTTTTGGCTGACGGGTACGCTATCCGCCGCGCTCGACAATGCACCGACCTACCTGACCTTTCTCGCTGCAGCGATGGGGCTGCACAACCTCAGTCTCAACAATCCCGAACACGTCCGCCAACTCGTCGCCACGCACGACCATGAGTTGGTTGCCATCTCACTGGGCGCGGTGTTCTTCGGCGCGATAACTTACATTGGCAACGGCCCGAATTTCATGGTGAAGTCCATCGCTGAACAAGCCCGGGTGAAGACACCGAGCTTCTTCGCCTATCTTTTCAAGTACGCACTGCCGATTCTCATTCCGTTGATGGCGCTCATCGCGCTCCTGTTCTTTTCGCGTTGGCGGATGTTCTGATAATCTCAGCGGA
>CAZNOE010000879.1:0-2952 GCA_964574525.1 uncultured Bifidobacteriaceae bacterium | reverse complement strand
CCGGCGAACAGCAACCGGAAGTGGAACATGACTTTGTGAGCCAAAACAGCGATGCGGGGCTGAGGAATGGTCGTCGCTGGCGACGGGGCGATTCGTTCCAATACAGCCTCAGCACCCGTGGCGAAAAGTCCGTGGAGCTGGCCGTCACTTACTGGGGCGGCGACGCGGGCCGTGCGTATGACATCCTGGCCAATGGCGAGTTGCTGGCGACGGAAACGGTGGATAATTCCAAGCCAAATCAGTATTTCGAGAAACGCTATTCGATCCCAGCCAAGATTCTTGACGGGGCCACGAATGATCGTGTGGCCATTAAATTTTCCTCCAAGTCAGGCTCGGGAGCCAGGGCCGCCGGCATCTATGACGTGCGCCTGATGAAGCCGGATGCGAATCCCGGCGCGGCCTCGCCCGGCGCTCCGGTGGCAAACTAAATGACCAGCAGAGGACAACCTTGAGAACGCACACGAAATTCCGCTTTTTGCGAATCTTTCGAACCAATCATCCATTGAATATGCGAATCATTGTCCCAGCCATCGCCGCTGCTTCCTGTGAATTGAAACAAAACCACCCACCCATGCAGACGCACAGCTCAAATCCAAACAAACGCACCGCATGGCTGATGGCGGCATTGCTTGCCATTGGCGCAACGGCCCGGTCTGCCGATACGCCCACCCTCAAGGACGCTTACAAAGACCACTTCATAGTTGGCACGGCCATCAACCGCTCCATTGCGACTGGTGCCGGATTCCGCCGGAGTCCCGAGCAGATCAGCAAAGACATTGCGCTGGTCAAGGAGCAGTTCAACCAGGTTGTCGCGGAGAACGACATGAAGTGGGCGCTCATTCATCCGCGACCAGGACCGGATGGCTACGACTTCGGCCCGGCCGACGCCTTTGTGTACTTCGGCCTGAGCAATCACATGGATCTGGCGGGGCACACGCTCGTCTGGCACGCCCAGACGCCCAACTGGGTGTTCGCCGGCACGAATCCGCCCCCGCGCGTCACCAACGCCGCGCCAAGCTCCGTCGCGGACACGAATGCACCCGGGACAAACAGGGTCGGGCGTGGACGATTTGGCCGTGGATTTGGTGGCGGTTCCTTTGGCCCATACAACGGACCGCGCGCGTCCCGCGAGGAGTTGCTCCAGCGGATGCGCGATCACATTCACACCGTGGTAGGCCGCTACAAGGGCAAGATCAAGGTCTGGGACGTCGTCAACGAAGCACTCTCCGACAGCGGCACAAACATCCTGCGGAACTCGCTCTGGCTGGAAATCATCGGGCCCGACTTCATCGCCAAGGCCTTCGAATACGCCCACGAAGCGGATCCCAATGCGATCCTCCGCTACAACGACTACTCGCTGGAGAACCCGGCCAAACGCCGCAAACTCATCGCGCTGATCAAGTCGTTGCAAGCGCAGAAGGTGCCGGTCCACGCCATCGGCTCGCAAGCTCACGTCAACGTTTCGACAAGCTATGACGAGATGGATCAGGCGCTGACGGAAATGGCGACGCTCGGCTTGCCCATCCACATCACGGAACTCGACGTCAACAGCGCGCAGGGCGGCCAGCGCAGCACCGGGGCGGACATCGCCAACAACGCCGCGACCACCCAGGGCGGCTTGGTGAGCGACGCCGACCGGAAACTGGCCGAGGCTTATGCGGGAATCTTCCGGGCATTCTTGAAGCACGACAAGTCGGTGGAGATTGTCACGTTCTGGGGTGCGAATGACGCGAACTCCTGGCGGGCCAATGGCAAGCCGCTCTTGTTCGATGGCAACAGCCAACCCAAGCCGGCCTTCGACGCCGTCATCGCGGAGGCGAAGAAGGCAGCCGCAGCAAAGTAGCAGCCCAACCTCGCAGTCCATTATGAAGCCAACCCCACGACTGCTCGTTCTGGCCGGTCTGCTCTCGTTCAGCTTGAACGTGTTTTCACAGGACACGAATCGTTTCGTGTTCCTCTGCTTCGGCCAGTCGAACATGGAGGGGTTTCCGGGAATTGAACAGCAGGACCAAGGGCCGGTGGATCAACGCTTTCAAATGCTGGCCGCGGTGGATTTTCCGAAACAAGGCCGAACCAAGGGGCATTGGTATCCTGCCGTCCCGCCGTTGTGCCGACCCTCGGCCGGACTTGGCCCGGCGGATTATTTCGGCCGCACGCTGGTTTCCAACCTGCCGCCTCACGTCAAGGTTGGCGTCGTGAACGTTTCCATCGGCGGCTGCAAAATCGAACTCTTCGAGAAGGACACGTTTCAGTCGTATGCCGCGACCGCGCCCAGGTGGATGACCAACACCATCGCCACCTACAGCGGCAATCCTTATCAGCATCTCGTCGAGATGGCGAAGCTGGCGCAGAAGGACGGGGTCATCAAAGGAATCCTGCTGCATCAGGGCGAATCCAACACGAACGACAAGGAATGGCCGAACAAGGTCAAGGGCATCTACGACAACTTGCTCAAGGACTTGAACCTCAAAGCCGGGGAAGTGCCGCTAATCGCGGGCGAACTGGTGAACGCGGATCAACAAGGCGCCTGCGCGAGCATGAACAAAATCATCGGCGATTTGCCCAAGACAATTCCCACTGCGCACGTCGTTTCCTCGGAGGGCTGCGCCGGAAGGCCGGACCGGCTTCATTTCACGCCGGCGGGTTACCGGGAGTTGGGAAAACGATATGCCGAGAAAATGCTGTCGCTCCTGGATTACAAGGCGGCCGATTCCAAATGACTTTAAGCAGCCCAGGACTCATGTCGCCCTCACGGACAAACTTACACAGGCCAATGAATTTACACAGAGCCAGCCTCACGATTAGCACACCACCGCAACGACCACAAAACCCCAAACAGTCCATGAAAACAAAACTCTCATTCCTCGCACTGGTTTCCCTGCTGTCAGGCCAGCTTTGCACGGCCCAGACAAACGAGCCGGTGGTCGAGGACTTCAAGCCATCGTCACTGAA
>CAZNOE010000878.1:0-2955 GCA_964574525.1 uncultured Bifidobacteriaceae bacterium | reverse complement strand
TCAAACACGTCAAGTCGAACGCGATTGTTTACGTCACCGCCGACCGCACGTTGGGCATCGGTGCCGGGCAGATGAGTCGCGTGGACGCCAGCCGGATCGCGGTGTGGAAGGCGGGCGAAGCCGGCTTGTCGCTCAAAGGCAGCGCGGTGTGCAGCGATGCCTTTTTTCCGTTTCCAGACGGCTTGATCGCGGCAGCCGACGCAGGCGCGACGGCGGCGATTCAGCCGGGTGGCTCCGTGCGCGATGTGGAGGTAATTGCCGCGGCGGACGAACGCAATCTAACGATGGCGTTTACGGGCGTTAGACATTTCCGGCACTGAAGTGCCAAGGCCGGACGGATGAATGGAGAGGCGGGATGTTGGTCCTATTGCAGGAGCCAATAGAAGACCGCGATTTCGCCGACGGAGACCGCGAGGATCAGCGTCCAGACGAACCACTCGCGGAGGCGCAATCCGCGCTGGCGGGCCTCCCCGAGCCAGAACCGCATCCGCACGGCGCCGACTTCAATGGAATCGCCGTTTCGCAACCGGACGGTCTGAGCCGGCTCATGATTTACCGTGACGAGTGCGTCCGGGCAGGCGGTCAGCACAAATCCCTCGGCTCGATCAAAGGTTAGCTCGAAGTGCTCATCCCAAATGCCATCTTCTTCCAATGGGAGGTCGTTTGCCGCAGAACGCCCGATCCGTACAGGAAAACGGCGGGCATCCCAGTTGGTGCCCGCCTTTTTGCCGGAAAGAATCCGTAGCTGGACCATCTACCAGGTTCGCTGCGGAACGTGAATCTTGTCCCCCGGGTACACCGGCAGGTCTTTGGACGGATCTTTGAGTATCTCGACGCAATTGACTTTGATCGGCTTTCCTCCCGCCGCGCGATACAACATCACCTTCTTCTTGTTGGCAAAATCGGTGAAGTCGCCGCAGGCCTGAATGGCTTTGGTGACGGTCATCTTGCCACCATGAACCACGCGACCGGGAATCTTGACTTGACCGCCCACGTAAACAACACGTTCTTTGGATTGCACCGTTACGTTCAGGTTGGAATTGTAGTATTTGGGGACGTAACGGTCGCGAATTTCCTTCTGAAGGTCGCCCGCGCTTTTGCCCGCAGCTTTGACGGGACCAATAAGTGGGAGGGTTATTGTGCCGTCATCCTTGATCTGCTCTTCGTGCGGTGGAAGCACTTCGCCAATGCCAGAGAAAATAACGGTCACTTGGTCGCCAATGTCGAAAACGCCCCCGGAACTCGGGGATTGTTCTGACTGCCCTACGAGCGGCGCGTCGGAAGAAAATGCAGGAACATCCGCGGAACGGCAGCCAGTGAACACCAAACTCGCTGCCAGGGCCATGCAGGCGACAGGCAATCCGCGCCCGGAAAAAGTCCGCAACAATTTCATTGTGTCAATCCTTGGGAACCCCAGATCCGGCATCAATATTTCTGTTTGATTTCAACTTTACCTTTGTCCCCCGCATCCTTGCCGGCTGACGAGGCATCAGCCATTTCCTCGTTCTTGGAATAATAGTCGTGGTAGTAACCGCTGTAATAGTAGTAGCTCTCGTCCTGGGACATGTTGATGTTGTTCAGCACGATGCCCACAAGGTTGCCGCCGACTTTTTCGATCAACTGCTTCGCGCGAATGTTCATGGGTTGCGGGTAGCGGCGGTATTGGATGATCTGAAGGGTCATATCCACCTCGCTGGCCAGGATGGAGGCATCGCTGACTCCCATGATTGGCGGTGAGTCAAAGAAGACGAAGTCGTAACGCTGTTTCAATTCGCCAATCACGTCCTTCATCTGACTGGAACTGAGAATGCCGAGCGAACTGCTGGGAAGTTTGCCGCTGGCCAGGAAATCCAAGGACGGCATGCTCGTCGTCTGGATTACCTCCTCAAGGGTGTTTTGCTTGAGCAGGTAATTGGTCAAACCGAGGGTGTTGGTCACGCGCAGCACTTTGTGCAGGGTTGGCCGGCGCAAGTCCGAGTCCACGACCAGCACGCGCTGACCGCTCTGCGCAAAGACCGTGGCGAGATTCATCACCGTGGTGGATTTGCCCTCGCCGGCGCCGGCACTGACGACGGCGACCGTGTTCAACTTGTCGTCCTTCCGGGAGAAGAGCAGGTTGGTCCGCAGGACCCGGTAGGCTTCGGCATGGGGACTCTCCGAGCCTTCATCGATCAGGTAACCGACGTTTTGCGGGATCACGCCGAGCACGGGGGACTGGAGGGTGCGCTCAACGTCGTCGATCGTCTTCACGCTGGTGTCGAGGTATTCAATAAAGAACGCGAGACCGACGCCCACGACCAAGCCGATCACGATGCCGAGCACAATGTTGAGGGCTTTTTTGGGGCGGACGGGATGAATGCCCGGTTCGGCCGGATCAATGACTTTAACCAGCATGCTCCTGGGCAGCGCCACATCAAGCTTCTCGGAGGCCATCTTCAAGTCGAGAAGCGTCTGAAAGCGTTGCAATTCTTCCAAGTGCCGTTTGGCTACGTAGTAGGGACGGCCTTCCTCGGCTTTCTTGATGTCGGTCTCCCGGGCGGTTTCCAGCTCACCTTTGAGCCTGTCCACGGTCGCGCGGATACCGGCCACCCGATTCGAAAGTCCGATGATGACGCCTTCCACACGAAGGGTGACCCGGTTGCTCGAATCCTCAGCCATTGCCTTGAGGCTCTGGTAGGTCGGATGATCCGGCGCATAGTCCTTTTGCGCACTGAGCAATCTCTGCTCGGCTATGTTTAATTCCGCGAGCAGGGTGTTTAATTCGGTGTCGGGCCCCACCGAGGTCTGCAGGGCATCACGGCGACGATGGGGGGTCAGCTTTATCAATTCGTTCAATGAAGTTTCTTCCCTCGCCAACATAGTTTTGGCGGAAATCAAATCCCCCTGCAGGCGCCGCACCACGTCGGCGTCGATCATCGGGGAAGGGGAATTACCCATCGCATCGAAATCGGAGAT
>CAZNOE010000877.1:0-2960 GCA_964574525.1 uncultured Bifidobacteriaceae bacterium | reverse complement strand
CCAACGCTTCAACCGTCCCTCACTTTTCAAACAGGCTCGGAGCTGCCTGCTCGGCAAACGCCTGGCAACGCGCGAGGATTTCAGATGGCGATTCGCACGACAGGGCGAACTCCGCGAGAGTTTTGGCTTCGCTGAGTTTGAGCCGGCGCACCAGATATTTCACCTGCGCGATGAGCGGCGGTGCGGCGCTCAACTCATCCACGCCCAATCCGATGAGCAGCGGCACGAGCACAGGGTCGCCGGCCATCTCTCCGCAGACGCTTACCCAGACTTTGCGCGCGTGCGCGGCATCCACCGAATTTTTGATGAGGCGCAGGATCGCGGGATGTGTCGGCTCGTAGAGGTGCGCGATTTTCTCGTTCATCCGGTCCACGGCCAGCGAATATTGGATCAAATCGTTCGTGCCAATGCTGAAGAACTGCGTGCATTTCGCCAGCGAATCGGCCACCAGCGCCGCGGAAGGAATCTCGATCATGACGCCGACCTCCATGCGGTCGTCGAACGGGATGTTCTCGGCACGAAGCTGTTCCTTGAACTCAGCGAGCAACGCGTTTGCCTGGTTCAATTCGTCGAGCCCCGAAATCATCGGGTACATCATCTTCACGTTGCCTTCGGCGCTGGCGCGCAGGATCGCACGGAGTTGCACGCCAAAAATGTCCCGGTTTTGGAGGCAAAACCGGATGGCGCGCCAGCCGAGAAACGGATTCATTTCCGTAGGCACGTGGAGATGCGACAGGAATTTGTCGCCGCCCAGATCAAGCGTGCGGATGACGACCGGTTGCGGCTTGAGGGCGAGCGCAACCTGACGGTATTCCTGATACTGCTGCTCTTCGGTCGGTGGCGAATCGCGGTTGATGAACAGGTATTCCGTGCGGAACAAGCCCACCCCTTCAGCGCCACTGGTCTTGACGGAATGGGTGTCTTCGGCCTGTTCGATGTTTGCCGTGAGCAAGACACGGTGGTTGTCCAGCGTAACGGCCGGTTGGTCCAGCGCGTCACGGAGCTTCTCCTCCAGCGTCACGTGTTTCCGCACCAACTGCCCATATTCGAACAGCGTCTGGTCGGTGGGATTGAGAATGATGATGCCGTTGTAACCGTCGAGCAGCGCGTATTCGCCGCTTTCGAGTTCCTCGCTGGCGTTCTTCAAGCCGACCACGGCCGGAATGCGCAACGAACGCGCCATGATGGCCGTGTGCGACGTCTTGCTGCCAATGTCCGTCGCAAAGCCAAGCACCTTTTGCCGGTCCATTTGCGCGGTCTTCGATGGCGTCAAGTCATGCGCGATGATGACCGCCGGCTCCTTAAGATGGCGAAGGTCCACTTCCTCTTCCCGGCCGAGGAGGTTGTTGAGTACGCGGCCCGTCACATCGCGCATGTCGCTGACGCGCTCGCGGAGGTACTCGTCGTCCACCTTGGCGAGCGCGGCGGCGTAACGTTCGGACACCATGTGGAACGCGTACTCGGCGTTGACTTTTTCCCTTTGAATGACGGCCACGGCCTCGTCAATGAGGGCGGGGTCTTCCAGCACCATCAGGTGCGCGTCAAAAATGCTGGCTTGCTCGGCGCCGATGCCTTCCGCGAGCTTGCGCTGCACCTCCAAAATTTGCTCGCGCGTGCGGATCAATGCCTTTTCCAGCCGATTCACTTCTTCGGGCAATTCAGCGTCGGTCAATTCACGCCGTGAAATCGTCTGGCGCGCCTTGTCGAGCACGAGGATCTTGCCGCGGCAAACGCCTGCCGAAACCGGTATGCCCCGGAGGACTTTTTCGCCTTTGTGCAACCGCTCGGCCATGCACGAGCATTATCCGATTCGTGCGCACGTGGGAAATGAATTCTGCCCATCCACGAAAGAATCCCCTCGTTCTTCTTTCTCCACTTGAGGAATCCTGATTTTCCAAAGGCAAGTGTGAAAATGACTCCGGCGCAGAAAATCGCTTGTTGGACTCGCGCAATTTTCGTTCACTAAAGCCTCAGAATCGGGCCGTCGCCATGAAAACCAAAACTGCAAACACGCGCCGGGGACTGCTGGCCGGCGGCAACTGGATCATTGACCAGGTCAAGATCATAGATGTCTATCCGCAGCCGGAACAGCTCGGCAACATTCTTGGGCAATCCCAAGGCACCGGCGGCGGTCCCTACAATGTGTTGATTGATCTGGCCCGGTGCAGTGCGCCGTTTCCGCTCTACGGGGCTGGACTCGTGGGCAAGGATGCGCTTGGTGAGCGGATCCTGGAGGATTGTCGCCAACATAGGATTGATACGCATCTGATTGGCACCACAACCAAAGCGCCCACGTCGTTCACCGACGTGATGACTGAACGCGACACCGGCCGGCGGACGTTCTTCCACGATCGCGGCGCCAATGCCTTGTGGCATGGAGAAGGACTTGATTTCAAAAAAAACAAGGCCCGCGTGTTTCACCTCGCTTACCTGTTGCTCCTCGATGCGCTCGATGAGCCCGATGCGAAATTTGGCACCAAGGCCGCGCGCCTGCTCGCCGCCGCACAGAGCGCCGGCCTGAAAACCAGCGTGGACGTGGTGAGTGAAGACAGTGACCGCTTTGCTGGAATCGTCATGCCGGCGCTGAAGCACGTGGATTACTGCATCCTCAACGAAATCGAAGCCGGCAAGACGACGGGCTTCAAGATTCGGCAGCCGGATGGCCGCCTCGACACCGTCACCCTGCGCCACGCCGCAGGGACGCTGTTGCAACAAGGCGTCCGCGAACTGGTGGTGATCCATTTCCCGGAAGGCGCCTTCGCCCGCACGCGGAAAGGCGACGACGTTTGGCAATCTTCGGTGAAACTTCCACCGAAATTCATCGCTGGCACCGCCGGCGCGGGAGATGCGTTTTGCGCCGGTGTGCTGCTCGGCCTGCACGAAGATTGGGACTTGCAGCGTAGTCTGCTCACCGGCGTGTGTCTCGCAGCGGCTTCACTGTCGCACCCGACCTGCACGGC
>CAZNOE010000876.1:0-2960 GCA_964574525.1 uncultured Bifidobacteriaceae bacterium | reverse complement strand
ACGCTCGGGGCGGCTTCAAGCCGGTAGGTCTGGCCGGCCACCCCCTGGCCGGTGAGTTGGATCAGTCCGCCGCTCAGTCGGACGATGCCACTGATCGTTGGCGGAACGATTTCGCCCAGAATCGCGATCTGGCCGATGTTGCACCCTTGAACACAAAACTGCGACAAGCTTCGCGCCCGCGCGGTGGGGTTGGCGGCCAAAAGGCGGATTTGATCGCCGTTGAATTTCTGGTTGTCCGCGCTCGTAAACGAAAAGCTGGCGTCGAAGCGCAACCAAATCCCGCCTGTCGGCTGCGCGAGCGTGCCACAGCCAATGAGATTTCCGTTGATCGTCAACGCACCGAGCAGACCGGCGGGCAAAGTGACGCCCCCTTGGAACGCTGAATTCAGATAAATCTCGACCCGCACCATCGTAGAGCCGAGGCCGTTGAAATTCCCATTCACCTGCAATCCGCCGCCGACATTCGCGAGCGAGACCGCGCCAATCGGCATCGCGGGCTGGCCGTTCACGTCACCGGCAACTCGTATATTCAAACAAGCAAACGGAGCCAGCAATCGCGTCGGGGCAAGAACCATCTCGAACTGCCCCACGTTGTTCAGATTCACCGCCACACCGTCTTCGCCGCTGCTGCCGATGCTGTTGACGGCGAGCAGACCCGTTTCGGTGTCGAAGGTCGCGTCGCCTTTGGCTTCGTGCAAGTTTCCAAACATGCCGATGTCCGTGGTCAAAATGGTGAGCGATGACGGCACAGTCGAACCTTGCGAAAGCAAGTCTATGCTGGAAATGGAAACCGGTCTGAGCGTTCGCGCCAGGACCGCTCGCAGACAAACGATGCGTTCAGCGTAACAGTTCGTCCCGGAGCAATTGCACCCGTATTTGCAGAAGCGCCACCACGCATAATCGGGTCCCTGCCAGTACGTGTACACGGTGGTGGGATTCGTGCAGCCTGACGGGAAGAGCGAGTTGATGTCGAGCCACTGATTGTTGCTCAGGACCGTTGAAGAAATCAGATGATGGCGTTCGTCCCGCACCTGCGCCCCGATGGACGCAACGCCAATGGTCGAGAAGTCAGCCCGGACGATCGGATTGCTGCCGCCCAAATAGGTGCCGACGCCCAGGACATGATTGTTGTCCGGTGCGTAAGGCCCGGTCGCCGTGCTGACGATGCAGGTGTTCACGGTCGTGGGGAACGGTAGGAAGTTCAGGACCATCGAGTCCACTGATCCCAGGTTGACATGGAATCCGTCGGCGCCGCCCGGTCCGAGGTTCGACACAATCAGCGAGGCCGGCGCTCCGGTCCCGGAGTGGTAGGTGTTGAGCACGGCGCGGCCCAAAGCCGATTCCACAAGCCCGGCATAAATGAACGGCTGAATGACCTTGACGGTGAACGAGCACGTGGGGGTTTCCCCGCAACCGTCATGGCCCACGCAATTAACGGTCGTCGTGCCGATGGGGAACAGGCTTCCGCTCGGCGGCGTACACGTGACGGAGAAGCAACACAACGGACAGTCGGGGAAAAAAACAGTCGGCGGCAACGTGTAATTGACGACGGCGCCGCTGGGACTGCTGGCGAATACCGTGATATTGGATGGACACGTGATGACGTACGGGGCGAACGGCGGTGCCGGAATCAAGGCCGACGATACGGGTCCTTCGATGGCGGAATTCCACGTCTGACCGCCGTCCAGACTCATCTCCGTAAAGATGTCGAAGAAACTATCAATCCGGTAGCCATTGCCCGCGTCCGGTTTGTTGGCGGTGCGTCCGGGCGAAGCGCGCGACGGGCTTTCCCGGACCATCAATCCTGGCGGCAATGTTCCGCCCGAGATATTCAATGTCAGCATCTCGGTGTCGTAGTACTGCGCGGCGCCCCAATTGAGGTTGGTGTTGCTACGGACCTGGACCTGGGTGAAGGCCGGGGCGGTGTAAGGATTGAACGTCTGTCCGCCATCCATCGAAAGCCGCAGGTCCATCTGCGAATTGTAGGTTTCCAAACTGGTCTGGCCCGGCTGCGGCGGCGGGAATGTTTCGGTGAAATTCCGCTGGTTGCCGCTGATCAACACGATATTGTTGGCGCCGATGCGATACGTCTGTTGGTCGCCTGCGGGCCACCCGTACATCCCGTTCAGTGGCGGCATATTCGGCGACGCGAACCGGCTGCGCAGGCTGTTTCCCTGATCTTCGAAGTGAATCGGTCCGTTCAGCGCGGGTTGCCAGGTCTGCCCGCCATCCACGCTGATCTCCGTCCAAACATCGAAGAAACTGCCGACGCGGAATGTGCCGTCCGCCAATGGCTCGACCGCCATTTCGCCGTGCGACGGCATCGTGGGACTTTCCCGGATTCTCACACTGGCAGGCAAGTCACCGCCGGAGATGTCCAATTGAATCATCTCAGTGTCGAAGACATGAATCGCCGCCTCTCGGACTTTGTGAATCAACAGGCCGATCAGCACCGGCGCGCGACCCGCAGTGAAGGTCTGCCCGCCGTCCAACGACCACTGCAAATCGGCCATCGCGTTGAATCGCTGCACCACCGGCACGGTGCTCACGCCGAGCATCGTGGCATCGAACACTTGAGAGAACAGGGTGTGCCGCAGGTTTTTCAGGCGAAGGCCCGTGAAGGTCGCAACGTATTCCGCCGGGCTGACGAATTGATCGTCCGGCGGCGGCGACAACGGCGAAAACTCCGGCACGGGATTCATCATCCCGGGGTCCACGTGCAACTCCAGGTGCGCCGGTTGATCCGCTGGCAACCATGTCTGTCCGCCATCCGGGCTGACATCGAAGAAAACGTCGAAGAAACTTCCGATCATGGATCCTCCGCCCGCCAGCGGGATGACTCCGGTCTGTCCCGTCGAAGGCCGCGTCGGGCTTTCGCGGATCATCAGTCCGCCGCCCGAAATGTCCAATTGCAACATTTCCGTGTTATGAACTTCCTGGCCGCCGACCTGGCCCGGTCC
>CAZNOE010000875.1:0-2961 GCA_964574525.1 uncultured Bifidobacteriaceae bacterium | reverse complement strand
GGCGATTGGACTTGTTTCCGCGATGCCGAGCGGGCCGGGCGTGATTGCGGAGGAAACCATCGCGGAGATCACCGCTACCGTGCCGCCTGGCGTCGCTACGTTTCTGCTGACCAGCCGGCGGGATGCGGATTCCATCATTGCGCAACAACGCCGCTGCCGCGTGAACACGCTCCAGCTTTGCGATTCGGTCGCACCGGGTTGCCACGCAAAGTTGCGCGCAAGCCTTCCGGGCATCGCGCTGGTGCAGGTGATTCACGTCACCGGCCCGGAATCGGTGGACGAAGCCAAATCCGTCGCTGGCAGCGTGGATGCGCTCCTGCTCGATTCGGGAAATCAAAAGCTCGCCGTGAAGGAACTCGGTGGCACAGGCCGCACACACGATTGGCGCATCAGCCGGAAAATCGTCGAATCTGTCCGCGTGCCGGTCTTTCTCGCCGGCGGCCTGACACCGGAGAATGTGGCGACGGCGATTCGCGAAGTGCGCCCCTTCGGCGTGGACGTTTGCAGCGGGCTGCGGACAGGCGGAAATCTTGACGAGGGAAAAGTGCGCTGGTTTTTTGAGCAGGTTGACGCGGCGGGCGGATGATGAATAAGCAGATTGCGGAAGGAGCTTATTGATTCAAACCGGTTGCGGCGGGAGCAACAGGCCCTACTGGGGTCGTCTTATCGCCCACGGGAACATCGCCGAGATTCACAACTGAGGCGGCGATTTCATCGGGGATGGGCACTGTTATCCTGCGCTGAACGCGCTTACCGTTTACAGAAGCTTCGAGTCGGTAATTGCCCGGTTGAACTCCTTCGAGCGACTCAAAACTGCCGTCCTCACTCACCGCAAGGATGGCGTCCATACGTACGGGGCCACGGGCGGCTTCGGAACTCCAGTATTCGGCCGCCCATTGCATTGAGTCTCCGTAAGTGGATTCCGGAGGGGCTTCCGGCCGCGGTACATCCGGACTGAGTTTGGCGAAGCGACTCGCGTAGAAGCGGTGGCTCGGAATACGAATGCCCAGCATCGGTGTATCCTCGTACTCCGTGCCGATGCCAGTCTGTCTGGTCCAGTCTCCTTCGCCTCCAATGGCGGCCAGGCGGCCTTTCACGAAGAAACCTGTTTCGGTGATTGTGATTTGTGTGGTGGTTCCCGGCAACACGGTGACCCATGTGTGGTGATGTTCGGGATACGGAATTCCTGCCCCGGCGCTCAGCCAGACGCAGAAGGTTTCCGGCGGAACAAATTCGAAATTGAAGTCATTCCTGTCACCCGGCTGTAAACGAAATGCAGCGGCATCCAGCCGGAGACTCCCTTGATAGCTGAGAGTTGTGCGGTCATCCAGCACAACTGCGTCCACCGGGCGGCGTCGCGCACTTGGATCAATGATGCCTTCGACACGTCCCCAAGGTTGAAGGTGAATCGTCAGCGGCGCAACTGAGTAGCGCACGGGCACCCTGGCGAAACCGTCACGGCTCACTGCGACAATCGAGTGGGCCGTGCGCAACGTCGGTTCCGATCCGATGACAAACTGTCCATCCGCGTCGGCGTTGACGATCAGCATGTCATCCTTTTCGCGGTACGCGAAACGCGCCTGACCGAGCCATGCGCCGTGCTCCAAGGTCAGCATTGCGACTTCCGCACCCGCCGCAGGCTGACCGTCGGGTTGCAAGACGACGCCCCGCGCAGCATCGGATAGATCAGGCCGATCCCGCCTTCTTGTCTGGGCAGCCCGGCTGGCTCGTGTAGTCGAAGCCGGCAAGTCCGCGTCATTTGCAACTGGCGGCGATTGGTTGTTTCCGGAAGCGACAGGAGAGCTATTTGGTTTCCCCTGGATGAGAACGAATCCGATCACCACGGCCACAGCTACCGTGGATGCCAGCGCGCCCGCGAGCTTCAACTTCGCCCAACGCCACGCACTCAACGTTTGACTCACAAGCGGCGGCAAAATGCCGGCACCGATTGAACCGCTGGCGATGACCTTCGCCGAGATGCTCGCAGTGGTTTCCGGCGTGGCGGCTTTTGCCCCGTTGGCAGCCATCGCTGAAGCCAGCACGGCTGCCGACAGGGTGACGCCTCGTCCAGCAAAGAAATTTCGCAGCTTGTCCAGCGCGCGTGCCACCCGTTTTTTGGCGGCGTCTTCGCTCACGCCAAGGGCGGCGGCGGTTTCGCGATGGCTCTTGTCGTTGAAGAAACGAAGCAGCACTGCATTGCGGTCGGCTTCTCCGAGGTGTTCCAGCGCTTCGTCCAACGCGGGCGAAATCCGCTTCCACGCGTCGTCGGTAGTGGTGAGTTGTTGCATGGCAAAAGCCTCCTGTTCGCGATGCTGACGGCGTTGCTCCGCGCGGACGGCGCGACTGGCGACAAACCGCGTCGTGCGGAACAACCAGCCGGAAAGAACGACACCCTGGCGAAATCCGCGGGCCTTCCGGGCCAGCAGGAGGAACACCGCCTGCGCCACTTCTTCGGCCAGTTGCGCGTCCCGTACCTGACGAAGCGCCACCGAATATACCAGGCTCACGTAACGGTTGACGAGCGTGCGGAAGGCTGTTTCCGAATCCCGCTCAACGTAGTTCTGCAATAATTGCCAGTCGTCCATACCAGCGATGCGATCTTATCTAATTATCCCCGCCGATGGAGGGAAAAGGGACAACGCTCAATCTGCGGTCACTTCATGGTTGCAGGCGCATTGGTTCCGTAGGACCAGAGCCAATCGTCGGATACTGGCGCCGTTACGACCGGACCTTTCTTGTTGCGGTCGTCAGTCCCGTTCGGGCCAACGCCGCGCAAGAGGTAGCGCCCATTCGTTTGTTGGTAAATCATCGGTCGGCCTCGGATGATGTCGTTTGGGATTCGATCGAGATAGGCGGGCACGAGTTGTTCCAGAGTCTCCGGATACTTGCCGTTCGCAATGCGGAATCGTTCCAAGGCGCACGCGATGATGGCTTGATTCACGGCATTCTGCGCGAAGGAAA
>CAZNOE010000874.1:0-2963 GCA_964574525.1 uncultured Bifidobacteriaceae bacterium | reverse complement strand
AGCGTGCCGACGAAGACCATGATCTTGCCGCCATTGGGCAACGCTTCCTTGATGAGTTTGGCCGCTTCGACACCAGCGGCGACGTTGTCCGTGCCGATGTAAAAGACGCGCTTGCTATTCGTGGCGTCGCTGTCATGGCAAATGAGCAACGTCTGGCTCGCCACCTTGTTCAACAATTCGGTCTGGTTATCTGGATCAATGGGGCTGACCGCGATGCCGTCCACGCCTTTGGCGAGTAAATCATCGAGGATCTGTTGCTGTTCTGCGGCGCTGCCGCCGGAGGGGATGCGGAAGTCCACCGAAACGTTGCCCAATTCCTTTTCTGCGTCGTTGCAGCCCGCTCGGGCTATGGTCCAGAAGTCCGATGGATTATTCGTTACGAACGCGAGCTTGATTCCCTTCTTGCCGCAGCCGGGCACCACCAGCATGAGGCACAGAGCTGCGAGCAACAGTCGAAGTTGATTCAGTTTCATGTTGAATGCGTGTTGAGTTTATCTGACCGAAAAGCGGTAAATGATCGTGCTTTTGAATTCCTGTCCCCGCTTCAGGACGCTCGAAGGAAAGGTCGGATGATTCGGCGAATCCGGGAAATGCCCCGGCTCCATGCAAAAGGCATTGCGCTTTTGGTAAACCCAGCCGCCTTTGCCCGTGATGCCGTCGAGGTGATTCGCCGTGTAAAACTGCATGCCCGGCTCGGTGGTGAGCACTTCCATCACGCGACCGCTCGTCGGCTCGAAGATGCGCGCCGCCAGCGCCAGTTTGCCGGCGGGTTTGTCGAGGACGTAGTTGTGATCGTACCCATTGCCGAGTTTGATTTGTTCGTCGTCGGCGTTGATGCGTGCGCCGATCTTCATCGGCTTGGTGAAGTCCAGCGGCGTGCCTTTAACCGGGCGCAGCTCGCCGGTGGGAATCATCGTCGCGTCCACGGGCGTGAATTTGTCCGCGGCAATCATCACTTCATGGTTCAAAACGTCGCCGCTGCCGGCCAGGTTGAAGTAGGAGTGTTGCGAGAGATTGATGACGGTGTCCTTGTCCGTTGAGGCAATGAAGTCGAGGCGCAATCCGTTGTCGGCGGTCAACGTGTAAACCGCCGCCACGCTAAGATTGCCTGGATAACCTTCCTCGCCGTCCTTGCTCAGGTAACGCAACTCCAGCGCGGGCCCGCTGCTGCTCACGATGGACTTGGCATCCCACACGACTTTGTCGAAGCCCTTGAGCCCGCCGTGCAAGGCGTTCGGACCATTATTGACCGCGAGCGTGTATTCCTTGCCATTGAGGGTGAACTTGCCTTTGGCGATGCGATTGGCATAACGGCCAACCACACAGCCGAAGAAAGGGTTGTTCTTGATGTAACTGTCGAGATTGTCGTAGCCCAACACGACGTCGCCGAATTTGCCGCTTTTGTCTGGCACCTTGAGGGACACGACGATGCCGCCATAATTGCAGATGCGCGCCTCGACGCCTTGCGAGTTGCGCAACGTGTAAATGTCCACGGGCTTGCCATCCGGTGCCGTGCCGAACGAAGCCTTTGTGATGGATCCTGATGAATCTGACATGCCCGCGCAGCCTACTAGGCAGGCCACGCTCAGTCCAGCCCCTGCAACAATGGCCCATTGCTTCATCGCTTGCATCGTTGATCTCCTGTGTTGGTTGTTCGTCTGTGCTCGGTCGGTTTGCGCAACGCGAATTACTTTTGCCCGTAAGTCGCGCCCGGCCCATGTTTGCGTAGAAAATGTTTGTCGAGCAAGACGGATTGCATGGGCTTTGTCCGCGGATTGATGCGAAGCGTTTCGCTGGCAAGCCGCGCGACGAATTCCAACACCGCCGCGTTGTGGACGGCGTCGGCAACGTCCTCGCCCCACGTGAATGGGCCGTGACTCGCGACCAGCACTGCGGGATGTTGCAATGGATCGAGCCCGCGAAAAGTTTCGACGATCACTTTGCCCGTGTTCAATTCGTAATCGTTCTTGATCTCGGCGGGCTTGAGCTTCCGGGTGCAGGGCACGTCACCGTACCAATAATCCGCCTGCGTCGTCCCGTAGGCGGGCAAACCTTTGCCGGCTTGCGCCCACGCCGTGGCGTACAGGCTGTGCGTGTGAACGATGCCGCCAATTTTCTTGAAGGCGCGATAGAGCAGGAGGTGCGTGTCCGTGTCTGAACTCGGCTTGAGTTTGCCTTCGACTACTTTGCCAGTCGTCAAGGACACCACAACCATGTGCTTCGGCGTCATCTCCGCGTACGCCACACCGCTTGGCTTGATGACAGCCAAGCCTTGGTTGCGGTCAATGCCGCTGGCGTTTCCCCATGTTTGGATGACGAGGCCTTTCGTGACCAGATCGAGGTTGGCTTTGCAGACTTCAGCTTTGAGTTTTTCGAGCATGTCATTGGAGCACCGGTCTCCGACCCGGCGCGTTTCAAAATGACAACCCCATCGCGCCGGGTCGGAGACCGGCGCGATCCAAGGCTATTGTCTTATTCTCAAGAACACGATCCATTGCGTCATCAGATTTCTGTTCTACTCTTACGCTTCCGAGTTTTCAACCGCTTGGATAATCGCAGCGTCCGCTCCAATATCGGCATTACTGCCAGGTCCTTGTCACGTCCCGCGGCCCGTTTGCTCGCAATGACTCGTTGCAGCGGCAGTATGCGCAACGGCACACCCTCCAGCCGCCCGAGGGCACAGCGCTTCCACTCGGCTTGGAACGAGCGAAGCCCGTCAGGTTGGAAGATGGCGTTCACCTGCGTGCCGTCGCTTAGTTCGAAAACCGTCCGCGCGCGAATCGTGCCGCTCTGACGTTCGACGATGGTCAGGAGGCGAACGTATTGACGTTCGGGCAGACGCACCCAGAAATCGTAGTCCACAGTCATCAACGGCGCCCCTTGGCGGATGGCTGCCATGGCGCCAATGAGGATGCAATCTATGCCTTCCCGGCGGAGCGCCTTAAGGAAAGCGCCGAGCGGGC
>CAZNOE010000873.1:0-2967 GCA_964574525.1 uncultured Bifidobacteriaceae bacterium | reverse complement strand
AATTTCAGAAAGCCCAGGGCAATCCGCACAAACGCATCGCCGCCCTGAACTACCTCGCGCAGTGCTTTGCCAAGCGGAAGATTTTCGACCTCGCCGCCAGCACCCTGCAGGATGCCATCAAGGAGAAGACGGTGTTTGACGAGGAGAAAAAGGAACTCATCTATAATCTGGGCTGCGTGCTGGAGAACCTCGGCAAGAAGGAAGACGCCATCGAACAATTCAAGATCATCTACAAGGCCGACACCAGCTACCGCGACGTGGAGGCCAAGGTGGATGCACATTACGCGGCGCAGTGACTGACGCCCGTCCCGGTCTTTATCCGTGAGTCAACACGTATAGTTAGACGACTTCGTACGCGAGCAGAAGACAATGACTGTGCTTGGTTACATTCTCTTTGGACTTGGTTGCGTCGTCGGGCTTGCTGGCGATATCAGGTTTCTCGTCGTAGCATATCGGCACGGTCTCGCGTGGTTTTTCACGTGTTTGTTCCTCCCACTTGTCGGGTTGCTGTTTTTCCTTTTGCATGTGAAGGAGACGTGGCGGCCAGTAGTTCTATCCACCGCTGGATTCATCGTTGCAGGCATTGGTTACTGGATTGGCGGTTTTGATTTCTTGATATGACCTCGTCCCGTAACCAGCTCCAGCGCCTACGAGGGTTGTCAAGAGCGTGATGGATTTTCCGCCAAGTTTTTCCAGCGAGGCGTTGGCCGCGCGGCTTGTCTCGTCGTAGCCAGTCGCAGACGGAACCGGAACGGACGCGGAGCATTGATCTCTCAGCGCTTCCAAGGCCCCCATCACCCGTCGCCATTTTGTATTTGCCGCGGAGATGGCGTAGCCCTACAGACATGCGTGGAAATTGTAGTAGAACCGGCGCGGCTCCCGGCGTAAGCATCACCAAGCCGGAGAAGTTCTCTCCGAGATTTGGGTATAGATTTGCGGAGTCGGTCGGCCCAATCTGAGGACTGTTATGAAGAATACTCTACGAAAAACTTTTACGATGGTTGCGGGGTGCGGGTTGGCCCTGACCTTCGCGTTACGCACCCACGCACAGGAGAAGAGGTTTCTCGATCTAGTGGGCGCCGGTGCGGTCGGCCCGATGCCGGCGGCAACTTCTATTCAAACGCCCTATATCACCTGGGGCGGAGACATGGCCACATTCTATGCGAATGGCGGGCTGACGACCAAAGCCGGGTCGCTCTTCCAGAAGCAAGGGCTTAATCTGCGCCTGGTGCCGGGCGACGATTTCGTCCAGCAGGTGCGGGATTATCGCGCAGGCAAGAGTCCGTTCCTGCGGGGCACGTTTCACATGATCGGCCTGGCGTCCGAAGTCATCGGGGCGGACCCGCGCACGAAGGGCGTGGTGATTCTTCAGATGACCTGGTCGGCTGGCGACCACATGATTGCGCGCGCCAACGTCAAGACGGTCACCGATCTCAAAGGCAAAACGATTGCGCTGCAACAAGGCGGACCCCACGTTGGCATGTTGGACGACGTGCTCAAGAGCGCCAAGCTCACGTGGAATGATGTCAAAGTCGTCTGGACGAAAGACCTGACGGGCAGCGCGGATTCACCGGCGGAGTTGTTCCGCAAGCGCACGGACATTGATGCATGTTTTGCCATCACGCCGGACATGGCGGGGCTGTGCGGCGGTCTGCGTTCCACCGGGAGCGGCGCCGAAGGCACGGTCAAAGGATCGCGCGTGCTGGTTTCGACGGCCGAATTGTCGCGCTCCATCGCGGACGTTTATGTCTGCCGAAAGGACTTTTACGATACGAACAAAGAACTCGTCACCAAGTTCGTCGCCGCCTATCTCAAAGCCTGCGAGGAAGTCATTGATCTAAAGAAGCAGCACGAAGCCAGCCCGTCGGCGGCGTACAAGAATCTCCTGCAAATGACGCAGGACATTTACGGAAAGACAACCATCCCCGTGCTCGATGACGCGAACGGTTTGCTTTCCGATTGCACATTCGTCGGCCATCCAGGCAACGTGGCGTTCTTCACCGAGCAGGGAAACCTCCACGGCTTCGAGGCTTTTCACAAAGCGGCGCTGGACCTCGCTGTGGGCCGCGGTTACGCGAAAGAGAGGTTCGGTCTGTTTCCGTCCGGCCTCGATTACAAGTCGCCGCTGTTCCTGAGTTACCTCACACGCACAACCGTGGAGCGCCAGGACCGTTTCCGCGCAGAGGCCGTGCGCGAGGAGATCGAGCAATTGAGCGCAGGCGGTGGATTGGATGAGCGCACGATCCTTTCCTTCACGATCAATTTCGAGCCGAACCAAACCGCGTTCGGCATCGAGCAGTACGGCGCTGAATTCAAACGCGTGGTCGAAACCGCCGACAAGTTCGGCAATGCCGTCATCGCGATCCGCGGGCATTCCGACCCGACCAAGACGCTGTTGGACCTGGTCAAGGCGGGTATGAGCAAAGGCGTGCTCAAGCGCAGTGGCACGAGCGGCAATTATTCCTACTCGCTTAACGGCCGCCCGCTTGATCTGTCGTCCACGGCCACGCTCCTCAACTTGATTGAAACCGGCGCCTTCGATGGCGTGCCGGAAGGCAACCCGCGTGAAACCATGCAGTCTGCGCTGAACCTATCGCGCAGCCGGGCCGATCAAGTGCGTGATTCGGTCACGGCGTATGCAAAGGCGCAGGGATTGACACTCGATAAGACGCAGATTCAGCCGGTGGGCGTGGGCGTTCGTGAGCCGTTCATCGCCAAGCCCGCGAACATGGAGGAGGCCAAGCAAAACATGCGCGTCGAATTCCGCATCCTGCGCGTCCAAGCCGAGGCCTCCAAACCCGCGGACTTCGATTTCTAACTTGTCGTTGCTCAACGCGACGCGAACATGAACCGCTTGTTGAAAGGAAAAAACGACGTGGCTGACCACCTCTCTGGAAACCAACCGGAGAGATGGATTGACGCTCGCCCTCACCCTGACCCTCTCCCCCGGGGAGAGGGGACAGCCGT
>CAZNOE010000872.1:0-2969 GCA_964574525.1 uncultured Bifidobacteriaceae bacterium | reverse complement strand
GGCGTGTTGCCGAACCCGGTGGGCTACGACCGCGTTTACGTTCACCTTGACGGCGATCTCACCTATGAGAAGTGGTGGGAAGGATTGAAAGCGGGCCGCGTGTTCGTTTCCAACGGCCCACTGCTGCGCTGCCGCGCGAATGGCCAATTGCCCGGCCATACCTTCCAAGCCAAAGGGGGGCAGACGCTCGAACTTAATGTGGATGCAGCGTTCGAATCCCGTGATCCGGTTATCTCCCTTGAGATCGTTCAGAATGGTCGCGTGGTACGAGTCGTTCCGTACTCGGAATGGAAGCGAACCGGCTCGCTGGGGAAGATCAGGTTCGAGGAGAGCGGTTGGTTCCTCGTGCGGGCCATTGCGGACATGCCGGGGACTTTCCGCTTTGCCTCGACCGGGCCGTTTTACGTCGAGATTGGCCCAAGCGCACGTCGAGTCAGCAAAGCTTCGGCGCAATTCTTCCTCGACTGGGTGCGCGAGCGCATGAAGCAGATCAAGCTCGATGACCGCCAGCAGGAGGAGGTAATTCAATACCATCGCGCCGCGGAGCGGTTTTGGCAGGAAAAAGTCGGGCAGGCGAATGCCGACTAGCCGCCGACGTGAGGAGGCCGAATTCGTTGGCGATCCCAACAGCTTGTCCGCCTCCCTACGTCGGCGGCTACTTGTTCAACAGGCTGATGAGCGAGCGTCCGCCAGGGCGCAGCGGGTCTTACTCGGCGAGAAGTTGAGCGACCTTCCGGGCAAGAGTTGGATCAACCCGTATTCGATCGCGCACGAATTCTCTGTTGCGCCGCGCGATATCGGCCCGGAGCGCCGCGTGATCGGATTCCTCATGGGCTACGGCGATCAGGCTGATGCTGCCCATCTCGTCCTTCGATTCCTCGCCCCAGGTCACGCGCACCGGCGGGCTTGAGGGATTGCGGGGGTTGTCGGCCGAGTTGTCCCAATGGATTTCGACATCGAGACGCGTTCCGCTGGGCAGCGGCGCTAACTGCTGAAAGTAATATCTGTCCTGCCAGGCAAAATCCCAATCCTTGATCAACAGGAGCGTTTTCACGTCGCCGCCCGGCAGCGTCGCCGTCATCTTCAGATTTCTTGCGATGTAATGCGCGTGCGCACCGACGCCGACTGCGTCCACCGCCACCGGTAGGGTGTAAGAATCACGGATCACGAAATCCTTTTCGCCCGCCGGGATGTCCAAGCCCGAAAAGAGCGAATAATGCGGCGGCATCTGGATCCGCGCGAGCGTTCGTTGCGGCGCTTTCTTCGCGAAATAAAGTCCGATCAAGGATTTTTCCGCCTCGGGCTTTCCGGTCGGATGGAAGTGATACTGGACGACCAGGTCGGAGCCTTTGGGAACTTGCAGGGCGAGTCCTTCGGGAAAGAATTTCGGTTGCGCACCCACCGCCCACCCGCCGAGCGGGATGGAAGCGCCTCCCGCGCGCATGCCGCTAAAACCCGGTTCGGCGCCCTGCTGTGGCTTTTCGTGAATGCGGCCATTCCCATCAGCGAAGTATAGGACGTGATGCACCACCGCTCGCGCCGAGGGCCGCATATCAATCGCGGTGATCCACTTGTCCTCCGTCAGTCGCAGAGGAACGGCTATGTTGCGGTAAATGTCCGGACCGTCGGCGGGAACATGATACGCCGCCGGCATTTCCACAACCAGATCGGGTTCGCCCAGTTGCCAGCCGGAAGCGAACTTCGGCGGCTCAGTCTTCTCCGCGGCGTTGCCCTCCGCCATTCCTTCTTTCACCCACGCCTGGATCAGAGCGATCTGCTCCTCGGTAAGCCGCCGCTCGTCGCGATAAGCATACGAGGCCGGCTCCGCCTTCCACGGCGGCATGGCATGCGCTGCGGTGACTTTGGCAATCGTCCTCCCCTTCTTCACGACATCCTGATAGGACAAGAGCGGAAAAGGTGCGGCCTCGCCGGGACGATGACACGCCGAGCAATTGCGGTAGATGATCGGGGCAATCTGCCGATTGAACGTCACCGGGCCGCTGGCCAATGCGCTCTGCGCCGCGAGCAGCAACGCAGTGAGGAAGGTCGGGGTGAATTGCATGGCCGGGTTTTGCCACAAAACCGGCGAGTGAGCCAGTAAATTTCAAGGTGCGGCGACGTGGCCAATGTTCGCGCCGCCAGGCTGGACTCGCGGAGCGGGGCGAAAGGATTTCCACGCCCCTACGTGACGGCTTCCGGCGTCACCGTGGCCCTCGCCCGTCCTGTACAAAGTCGCCTGTAATGACTATTCGTCGCGGGAAATCGCTTGCGAGTACGCTGGATTGGATGCTATGAAGCCTCTCATACCTCGAACAAGCCATGGAAGACCGGGAGCCCATGAACATGAAAACTTTTTCGTTCAGTCAGATGCCCGGCGCTTTGTTACGGGCCGGGAATCAAACGGCCAAGACACTGGAAATATTCCGGCTTATGAAACTCGCGATTTCAATTCTGTTGATGCTGTTTGTTGTTACCTTTGCTTTTTCCTCCAGCGGACAGCCCGAAGGGGTTGGAGGTCGCCCGGCATACGGCGGCATCGGCAATTCTTCCTACAGCAGGGCTCAAGTGGATTACAAAGCCGTGTGGCAAGGATTCAGGGTCAACACGAGCAGTCTGCTCAAATCAATCGGGGCAACCAACGCGGAGGCCGCGCTGCTGTTGAGGCAGATTCAAACCAACGCAGTGTTTCTCGAAAAAAAGTGGAACGCCTGGTTTTACAGCCACCCTCAGCAAGGGGCATACTCTGTCGGCGATGAATACCTGGCCAGTCTGCGAGGCGACAACCGCCTTTTGACCAATTTGAAGAAGGAAAAAGACGGGAAGAAAGCCCTCGGCGTGTTACGCGAGGTGGCACTCGACTTGGAAATCAAGGCCGAGAATTGCCGCCATTCCCTTGACGGTCTCGGTAAGGAAATCGTCACTATTCACGGCTTTCCGATTAACTGGCAGGAATGATGAGGGATTGGAGG